>NZ_JASJXN010000013.1:0-120566 GCF_035018705.1 Undibacterium sp. RTI2.2
TAATGACGATACGGACCTAATTCTGCCTGACCGGTATGCGCATGCACGGTACGGACCTCGCGTTGTACTTGCTTGCCATTGGTATCTACAATCCAGACTTTTTGTAGTTGCAGATCAACGACGTCGCCTTCTTCCAGATAAATAATCTGGTCGGTTGTACCCGCCAATGCCATTGCATCGGAGGCTAGAAAGTTTTCTCCTTGACCTACCCCGACGATTAATGGCGAGCCTTGGCGCGCACCGACTACGCGGTGCGGTTCGTCGCGGCAAAACACAGCAATCGCAAATGCCCCGGTCAGACGTTTGACGGCGATTTGTACAGTTTCAAATAAGTCGCCGCTGTACAGATGATCGACCAAGTGGGCTATGACTTCGGTGTCCGTCTGGCTTTCAAAGACATAACCAACGGCGCTGAGTTCTGCGCGTAATTCTTCATGGTTTTCAATAATGCCGTTATGGACTAAGGCAATCCGTGAATTCTCGGCATCGGGAGAAAAATGCGGGTGGGCATTGGATGACGATGGCGCACCATGCGTTGCCCAGCGCGTGTGGGCGATACCGGTAAAACCAGCTAAACCTGTTTGTTCTATTTGCGCTTGCAACTCCGTCACACGGGCGGTGCTGCGTGAGCGTTGCAGATGTCCGTCGACATGTAATGCGACGCCGCAAGAATCGTAGCCACGATATTCCAAACGTTTAAGACCTTCAACCAGGACGGGAGTGATATTGCGTTGCGCTACAGCGCCGACGATGCCGCACATAAGAACCTCTTAATAAAAATTTGAGAAAACGATAAAAAAATAAAGTGAATAAATAAGGCCAGTAAATTCGACGCTAATAAGGCTAATAAGGCTAGTAAGGCTAGTAAGAATCTTCAGCCCAAAAACGCAATTAAACATAAGATTGCAAAATTACTAATTTCACAGGATTGTGTCATCGTAAATCAGATCAAATGAAATTATCTTTCAATATTTAATTAGATTTGAACTAAAATTCAATTACGACTATTAAGTGAAATTAAATTTCATTTAAATAAAATTTATTTATTTAAATTCCATTGGTGAAAAGTATGATGACTCTGGACGAACTGGATAAACGCATTTTGCAGCAGCTACAGCGAGATGCGTCGGTCAGCAATCAGGCCTTGGCGGAGCTAGTACATGCGTCGCCACCGACTTGTTTGCGGCGGGTTAAGCGCTTATTGGATGAGGGTGTAATTGCTAAGCAAGTAGCGATTTTAGCGCCCGAAAAAGTTGGTGCAGGTTTGACGGCGATTGTAGAAATTACCTTGGACCATCAGGCCAGCGAGCATCAACTCGCGTTTGAGAAACTGGTGTCGGAAGAGCCAGCAGTGCAGCAATGTTATCGGGTATCGCCAGGACCAGACTTTGTGCTGGTGATACAGGTGGCAGATATGTCGGCGTACCACAATCTGGCGCACCGTTTATTTGCGGGGCAGGCGAATGTGCGGAATGTGCGGAGTTTTTTCTCTATGCTACGGAGTAAGTTTGAAACGCGGATTGAGATTTGAGTGGCGGTGTAAGCCAAGGCTTAATCCATAGCTTAATCCTAGCGTTTATGTTTAAAACCTAACGCGGACGAATACTTTCTTTCAGTATGTCAGCGTCATAATGATTTTGAAAACTTTTCCAGACTGCGCCGGATTTTTCTGCTCGCTGGAGTAAATCTTTAAGTGACGCTTTGTCTTCTTCGCTGAGTGAAGATTTAGAGATATACACGCCGCTGTCACCCCAGGGTAGCTCTTCTATCGGTTCGTACCTGAGCTTATCTAAAATATCTTTCGCCCGGTCATTATCTTTAATCGCACCGACAAAAATCGATGGTGCCATGATCGTGATATGGGTCGTGTTGGCTTTTAACATCCGGGCAACCGATACGGGGTCTGCTTCCAGAACGACTCTGCCTTGTTTGTTTAACTCTTTGACCAGCGCTTGATACGCGTCGCCATAATCATAGCCGCGCACTAGCACGACCTTGAGTTCTTTACGATCTAATAATTCCTGGGCAGTTTTGATGACAGGGCGGTTGATGTCGATGGAGATGATGGTTGCTCGATTAAAGACGAGCGGTATAAATATTCCGTACTTATCCCTCGCAGGTGTTCTGCTGGCGGGTATTAATAAATCGGCTTTTCCTGTATTAAACAGCACTTCTAGGCGCGACCTCGGTACATCGCTAAAGTTAAAACTACAAGCTTCTTTGCTTCCAAAGCTGCGTAAAATCTCTGGATAAATGCCGCTGATATTGCCATCAACGATGGTGACGCTTTGTCCGGTGGCAGATACCGGGACGTTAATCTCCCGCGAGCATTTTGCCCCAGCATCTGTCGCGACCGCAGCCATTGCAACAATGACAGCAGCGGCAGCAATGGTACTTAATCGGTAGTTTTGTGCAAACAATGTATTGCCTTGCCTTGTCGGGAACTGTAGTCACCACTAAGTCGGCTTAAACCTACGCTGGTAGCGGGTGCTGTCAGCCATCGCTATCAGCCATCTACACCACTCCATAAACATAGGCTATCGCTGCTCGTGCCGCAATTGAATTGTCGCAACACCGAGACGTATCTACAAGCATTGATTAAAATATTTGCACTGTTAAAAAGACGTGATTCCTCATAAAAATAATATACTCCCCATTATTTTTATGAAAATAAGCCAATTGTCCAATGATTATATGGACAATCAATATATACATATTAGGAGTATATTTAAATTAAGAGCGCCATTCAGATAGGTAAAGAAATAAATTGATAGCTTATTGATGCCAATATGCGACATCAGCACGCAACCCGGCACATGTCCAATAAACCCTCATGAGTGTCGTTTTATGCTGATATTTATTTAGATAATTTCTCTTCGGCGATAATTTCTATACAGCGATAGCCAAGCTGGATGACGCCTTGTTGCACTAATAATTTGAGTTCTTTAGACAGGGTTTGCCGCGTAATCCCCAGCATCATTGCCAGCGATTCTTGCGATACCGTTACTTTGGGGCGCGCATCTTTTGCCATACTCGCGTCGCCGTGCGCCAGCAGTAATAATCGCCGTGCGATGCGGGCCGGGGTTGATCGCAGCGTGGCGTCTTCTACTATGCCGTAGAGCAAACGGATTCTCGCTGCCAACATACTACTAATCCCAAAAGCAAAAACCGGCCGCTGCATTAAGCTCGCAAACACGCTGCGCGGCAGTACCAAAATCTCGGTTGGCCCCATCGCGGTTGCATCATGCGTGCGCGGCTGGTGATCAATTAAGGAGATTTCGCCAAACCAAGTGCCGCTTTCCAGCACGACCAAAATTGCTTCTTTACCCGCCTCGCTCAGGGTCGACATTTTGATGGTGCCCGACAGCACGGCATAAAACCCACCCGGCGCATCGCCTTGACGGAACAGCATTTCACCCGGGCGCAAGCGCAGCAGCTCGACCGCGCTGAGCATGCTCTTACGATCACGCAAGGGCAAAGAGCCAAACCATGGGTTATTGGATAGTTGCGGTAACAAATCAAGATGCGCGTTCATGCTGGCTCGATGGTGGTTTTGTTGTGGTTATCGGTGAATGGGACTTAAATTCCAATTGTAAATAATTTGACAGTTTGCAGTGTAGCCTGGTTGTATGGTGTAGGCACCAAAGAAAAATTAACTGGAGTGAGACAAATGACTACCCGTGCAAATTTCGTCCGCATGCAGGACAGTACACAGCAAGACTGGCAAGTGATTGGTGCCGAGTTTATGCAGTTTTCTAAAGGCTTGTCGGATCGCGTGATCAAGCACTTGCAGATTCTGGAAGGCGACTACGGTGGCTTTCCGATTGACCGCTACACCCACTCGTTGCAAACAGCTACCCGCGCCTGGCGCGATGGGCGCGATGAAGATTACGTCGTCTGCGCTTTGTTGCATGACATCGGCGACACTCTGGGATCGTTTAATCACCCTGATATAGCAGCGGCGATTCTCAAGCCCTTTGCCAGTGATGCTAATCTGTGGATGGTGCAGCATCATGGGATTTTTCAGGGGCACTATTTTTTCCACCATATTGGTATGGACAAAGATATGCGCGAGCAATTTCGCACCCATCCTCATTTTGAACATACCGCTAGCTTTTGCGAGCTGTACGATAATCCTGCCTTCGATGCTAAAGCAGAGACCTTGCCCATTAGCGAATTTGAACCCATGCTCAGGCGCTTTTTTGCCAAGCCACGCAACACGATTTACAAAGCGGCATTGACAGAGTAACCGCAGCAATACCGTTTTAAAATTCCATCATAAAATTAGGAGATCAAAATGACACACATGCATATTCCCTCAATTAAAGATCAAGTCAGCGCAGAAGAATGGCAGCTCCGTGTTGATCTTGCCGCTTGCTACCGGCTGGTCGCCATGTATGGCTGGAGCGATCTGGTCTTTACTCATATCACTGCCCGTATCCCCGGCCCGGAACATCATTTTTTGATCAATCCTTATGGCCTGATGTTTGATGAAATCAATGCCTCTTCGCTGGTAAAAGTCGATCAGCAATGCAACAAGATTATTGACTCACCTTTCCCGGTTAATCCTGCCGGTTTTGTCATCCACAGTGCCGTGCATGAAGCGCGTGACGATGTGCAATGCGTCTTACACACGCACACCCGCGCCGGTGTGGCGGTCAGTGCGCAAAAATGCGGCGTACTGCCCATCTCACAGCAATCAACTTTTGTACTGGCTTCATTGGCGTATCACGAATACGAAGGCGTCGCTTTCCGTGATGAAGAAAAGCCGCGTTTGCAAGCCGACATGGGCAGAGCAAATTTCCTCATGTTGCGCAATCACGGTTTGCTGGTTGCTGGTAAATCTATCGCTGATGCCTTCCTCTCCATGTACACCTTTGAGGCGACATGCCAGATTCAATTGTCGGCACAAGCAGGTGGCGAGTTGACGCAAGTCAATCCATTGATTGTCAAAGGCGTGGCAGAAGCCATGCGGGTACAAACCGGCGGTCTTGGCGGTGCATTTGTCTGGCCATCATTGATCCGTAAATTGGATCGTACGGATGAAAGTTATAAGTTATGAGCGGGGCTGCAAAGTCAGCTTCCACATCCAAAGTCGTCATCATTACTGGTAGCTCTGATGGCATCGGTGCAGAAGTGGCGAGGCAGCTTGCCAAAACTTATGGCAGCAAACTTGGCTTGGTACTGGCTGCGCGCAATGAGGCTATGTTGGATGCGGTCGCGGCAGAATGTCAGCAGCTCGGCAGTGCAACGCTAGTGGTAAAAACCGATGTCGGCGATCAGGCGCAATGTCAGCAACTGATACAGCGCACGGTTGATCACTTTGGCCGGATTGATGCGCTTATCAATAACGCAGGCAAATCTGCGCAAGCCTTGTTGTCCGATGTCAGCGATCTGGGCTGGTATGAAGAACTGTTCCGTATCAATCTGTGGGGCAGCATCTGGTGTACTCACGCCGCTTTGCCGCATATCAAAGCAAGCCGTGGCAATATCGTCGCCGTGTCATCTCTGGCTGGCTTGATGGGCATTCCGGGACGTACCGCCTATTGCACCAGCAAATTTGCGATGAATGGTTTTTTTGAAAGCTTACGTCTGGAAGTTAAGAACGCAGGCGTCGCAGTCACCATCGCTTATCCGGGCGTAGTCGCCACCCAAATCCGTTATCGCGGCTATAACGCAGCCGGTGTGGCAGCAGGTAGCAGCGGCTTAAAGGAAGACGATGCGATGTCGGTAGAAGAATGTGCCAGTCTGATCATTTCAGGGATGGAGCAAAGACAGCGCGACGTCGTCATGTCGGGCAAAGGCAAGCTCCTACGTTGGCTAAAACTGATTGCACCAGGTCTGGTCGAGAAGATGGCGATGGCGGCGTTAAAGGACGAGGTCAGGCCGCATTAAAAATAGAAAGTCAATTTTTTGCTGATATTGTTGCTGATATTGTTGCTGATATCGTTGCTGATATCGTTGCTGATATCGTTGCTGATATCGTTGCTGATATCGTTGCTGATATTATTGCTAAATAAGTAGCCAGGCAGATCACAATTTGCCTGGCTTTTTTATTCGGCAGATAGACAGTCAATTTATTTTTACGTAAGCTAGTGACGTAGCGCGCAACTACTTTATTCAGCACACACTATTGTCCAGACCTGGAAACCGAATGTTCATCATCTCAATTACTTATACCAAATCCATTCCCGAAGTCGATGCTCTCATGACGCCGCATCGGGACTATCTGAAAAGCTATTTTGACAGCGGCGTATTTGTATTGGCAGGCCGCAAAGTACCGCGCAGTGGCGGCGTGATTTTAGCCAATAGCATGGACCGCGCAAAGATCGAATCCATCGTTCAGGAAGATCCGTTTTTTACCGGTGATGTAGCGAGTTTTGAGATTACTGAATTTGTCCCGTCGATGATGGCGGAGATGTTTGCGGGTTTGCTACCTGCGAGTTAGTACTTTAATGTAAACTAAAAAGCCAGACCAGATCAGCAGATCCTGTCTGGCTTTTTTACTTAACCGCTATTCAAGTTTTTAAGTTTTAACATAATTAAAATCGGTGTTGAATCCCAAATGTCGCTGCATTTTGGGTGCTGGCAAATCCAGCGTCATCACGTGATACGCCGACTAATTTATTGTTGGACGCTTTGGCATAAGCAGCGGCGACATACAGGTCGGTGCGTTTAGATAATGCATATCTGGCGCGCACGACGGTCAGGCTTGGATCAGCATCGGCACCTGCCGGTAAGTTTTTGATGTCCTGATAGTAGTACACGCCTGTCAAAATCCACGACGGTGTTAATTGATAATTAAGGCCTGCCCAAATCAGATCACTACGTAAATCAGTTGCACCAGTTGCCAGTGTCTTTTTGTAGTTGCGATAAGCGAGGAATAATTTCGCGGCATCGATTTCGTAAGACGCCGCAAGATGGATTGTTTTGGCTTTATCAATCGCGCCATTGGCGGCGAGTGCGCCATTTACCTGGTCATACACCGCAACCGCTGAGAATGGTCCGCTGCTCATACTGGCGGCGAGTGATAATTTGGCGCTGGCCGATGTGTCGCCCGCGACTTCACCCAACCCATAGGTTGCGCCCAATTTAAAACCGCTGCCATCAAATTGGTATTTCACCATGTTGGAGGTGCCCGTCAACATACCGTCTTTGCGGCCACCGGTAGCGCCAGCCGAGGTCGCCCAAGAATATTGGGGTGCGTAGCCTAGCGGATCAAAGGGCAAAATAAAATCATAAGTCGTGCTGTAAGAGCGCCCGGCAACGATACGGCCAAAATCGCCTTGCAACCCGACATTGGCCTGACGCCCAAACAGATCGCCGTCTGATGTGCCCGTATCGAGAATGACGCCGCCTTCCAATTGCCAGATGGCTTTTAATCCGCCACCCAAATCTTCATTCCCGCGAAAGCCCAGGCGGGATGTGTTCATGCCGCCGCTATTGAGTTTGAACACGCTATTTTTGTTAGCGTCAGAATTATTGGTGTAGCCAATATTGGCATCGATTAAGCCATATACCGACACATTGCTTTGTGCGGATGCTGAGTTGGCGATGGCTAGTGGCAGCAGGACGATACTGACGGACTTGCAGATTGTTTTAGTGTGCATTTTCTTGTCTCCCGATGGTGGTTGGTGCTGCTGAACTCGCTGGGCGTTCTGTTTTTCTCATGCGATTGGTACGGCGTTGCCGTCTTTGTCGCTGGTGTCTCAGCAAGCATATAACTGCGCATTCTATTTATGCTATTACTATGCGTCAGTCACGATCGATCGTAGCATCGTAAACCTTCAATTGGCTTTCAATGCCCGCCTGAATGTCGGTAGTTGTCGGGAGCGTGTTGAAAAACAACAAGGATTGCCCGTCGCTATTCTTGTTCATTTTTCGCTTGGGTCAGCGGCAGCGAGTGCGAACCAGTTTAGATTTGGCTCAACTTAGTTGGGCTATGTTGAGTTGGCTTTAGTTCAGTTCAGGTAGAGTTGTGCAAACCTATTTGCCAGATTCTGGCTTCCATTCTGCGGCTAATTGTTTGGCCTCGTCGATTTGCGCTTGGCTCATTTTTTTCTCGGCATATTGGCGGTACATCGCGGCAGCGTCGTATTCACCTGCCAGGCTAAACCATTTATATGCCTCGACACTATTTTGTGGCACGCCATTCCCTTTGAGGTAGAGCAAGCCAAGCTGGTATTGGGCGCTGGCATTGCCCTGATCTGCTGCCAGCTGTAAATAATATTTGGCTTGCCGAAAATCCTGGCGAGTACCAATCCCGCTAGCTAACATCGTGCCCAGACTGTATTGCGCATCGGCATAGCCTGCTTCCGCTGCTTTTTTATACCATTGCATTGCCTTGGCATAGTCTTGCACCACGCCCAGACCTTTGGCATACATACGCCCCAAATTGACTTGCGCCCGCACATTGTCTTGCTGCGCGGCTTGCTGGTAGAGCGACATCGCTTTGGCGTAATCACGCTGCACACCTTCGCCATTGACATACATCAAACCCAGATTGAATTGCGCATTCGCATTGCCTTGCTCTGCCGCTTTGCTAAACGCGGCAAGCGCAGCGGGGTAGTTTTGGTCTTCATAAAAACTAACGCCATTTTCAAAATCACCTGCCCTAGCCAGTTGGGCAGACACGGCAGACAGGATAAAAGCGCAGAGCAAAAGGGGACGGAAAACATTCATCGGAAGCTCGCTATCGGCATACGTAGTTGCAGGGAAAAATCAATTCTATTCACCATAATCCGCAGCCATCTTGCTGTCAACTTCTGGCTGCTTTGCAGCAGTATCAACGCAGGGCTGTGCTATGGTTAAATAATATACTCCTATATAGTATTTTTAATTGTCCAGAGAAAGTCTGGACAATAGGTCATATTTATCAATTTATGAGGGGAGTATATGGTTTTGAATCAGGTTTCAGCGTAATTTACTTCTTGATTTTCACCGGGCGCTGCCAGTTCTCTAGCGTGATTTGTCTTGCACGTGAGATCGTCAATTTACCCTCTGGCGCGTCTTTGGTCAGCGTGGTGCCGGCAGCCAGCGTTGCGCCTTTGCCGACGCGGACTGGTGCGACCAGTTGGCTGTCGCTACCGATAAAAGCATCGTCCTCAATTATCGTGCGGGATTTATTCACGCCATCGTAATTGCAGGTGATCGTACCGGCACCGATGTTGACGCGGCTGCCGATGGTGGCATCGCCAATATACGCAAGGTGATTGGCCTTGCTGTGCGCGGCAACCTGGCTATTTTTGATCTCGACAAAATTACCGACATGGACATCTTCGGCCAGCGTCGTGCCGGGGCGCAGTCGCGCATACGGGCCTATCTGCGATTGCGCGCCGACTGTCGCATCTTCAATATGGCAGAACGGTTTGATCACCGTACCGGCCGCAATATGCGCATCTTTAATTACACAATGCGCTGCGATTTGTACGCCGTCTTCCAGCGTGACTTTGCCTTCAAACACGCAGCCGACATCAATCATCACGTCGCGTCCGCACGTCAGGCTGCCACGGATATCGATACGGGTCGGGTCGAACAAAGTGACACCTTGCTCCAATAATTTTTGCGCCAGATTACGCTGATAGATGCGTTCTAATTCCGCCAGCTGCACTTTGCTATTCACGCCCAGGGTTTCCCACACGGCATCCGGTTGCGCTGATACGACGGGCACACCATCGGCGACTGCACGCGCGACGATATCGGTCAGGTAGTATTCGCCTTGCGCGTTGTTGTTCGATAGCGTGGTCAGCCATTGTTTTAGCTGTGCAGTCGGCGCGATGATGATGCCGGTATTGATTTCGGTAATGGCTTTCTCGGCTTCGCTGGCATCTTTTTGCTCGACGATACGCACAATCTTGCCACCTTCCCGCACGATGCGACCAAGACCTGTCGGGTCGTCCATGTCCGCCGTCAAAATCGCCAGCTTATCGCTACCCGCCGCCGCAATCAGTCGCTGCAAACTAGCGCTTGTGGTCAGCGGTACGTCGCCATACAACACTAGGGTCGGTACTTTTTCATCCAGCACCGGTGCAGCCTGCGCCACGGCATGTCCGGTGCCAAGCTGCGGTTCTTGTTTGGCAAACTGTAAATCGGGTGCACCAATCAAGCTCGGCACCTGATCGCCGCCATGACCATAAATCACGCAAATATTATGCGTGCCAGCATCAGTGGCAAGACTGCGCGCCGTATCAATCACATGCGATAACAAGGGTTTGCCCGCCAGTGGATGCAAGACTTTAGGCAAAGCAGATTGCATACGTTTACCCATACCGGCAGCGAGAATAACGACGTTCATGGAGAATCCTGTTAGATGATTTTTTGATGTTGAAATTTTATCATGGGGTGCCTGAATATCTAAACGACTTAGCGTCAGACAATCGAAAAGCAGCGATGCTTTTTCTTCCTTGAACGCATTCTACAGATCTTGCTATTCGTGTTTGAAGTCGCCGACTCAAAACAAAAAGGAGCAAGCCGTTAAGACGACTTACTCCTTTTTCAGTTTAACTGGCGACTATTGATCTATACCTATATCAGCAACCAGTTGCCTTTAAAGATGATCGGTCCGCTAGGTTTCTCGGGATTGCCTGAACCACCTTTAGGCTCCAGCGTCACCGCCAGCAGTGGCACATTATCGCTGTTCATATTGTCGGGCATAGGCAGCGTAATATTGCCGTTGTCTGCGACCAGTCCCAGTGATTTAACCGTCCCGGCTTTGCTGACTGCCCATAATTCCAAACTCTTATCTGCCGCAATATTTTGTGCTTTGACGATATGCACGATCAATTGCTTATGTTTGATATCGCCTGTGATCACTGCTATCGGTTCGGATTTGTCATTGGACAATGTTGCGACATAGCTGTTGGTCGGCGGCAGGGTTTGATCGACTTGTTTGCTCAACAAGACGGACACCATGACCAGCGCCATCGCAGTGGAGAACATGCCCAAGCCACGCCAGAAGGCGAGGTCTTCGCGCAGATTACGCCAGAACGCCCAACGGTCGGCACTTTGATTCAGTCCCAAACGTTTTTCCAGGCTTTGCCAGACGCTCGTGGCTGGTTGTGCAGTTTTGGCAAATTCTGCCATTGGTAGCAGATTGCCCTCCCACTGGCGCACCACTTGCTGTAATTGTGCGTCGCGGTTGAGCCAGCCTTCAAAGCGTCGACGTGCGCCGCCGCGTAAGGTACCAAGTACGTATTCAGCCGCTAGTTTTTGCTGCAAGTTGGGCTTATTTTGGATATTCATACTATCTCCATTTTGCCAAGGCAGGTGCGTAGCTTATCCAGCCCGCGCCGTATCCAGGTCTTGACAGTGCCCATCGGTAGTTTCATTTGTTCGGCTACTTCGCTATGTGACAGATCGTGAAAAAACGCCAACGCCATTGCCTGACGATGCAAACCTTCCAGACGTGACATACATGACGCCAGTGCTTTGGCATCCTGAGTCATTTCCAGTGACTGTATCGGGGTGAGATCGCCGCTCTCTAGCGCGTGTACGACATCCATATCAAAGTTATCCGCGTCAATTTCTACATCATGGTCGAGTCTGCGCAACAGATCAAAAGCGCGGTTACGCACAATGGTCGTCATCCAGGTCATCGGCGCGGCCAAACTGGCCTGATAAGTGGCGGCATTGTTCCAAATGTTGACAAAACTCTCTTGCAACACTTCTTCCGCCAGTTCGCGCTTAATTAATATACGCAGCGCGAAGCCAAACAGTTTCGGAGAAGTTGCATCATAAAGCGATCTAAACGCAATTGCGTCTTTTCGCGCGACGCCAGCGAGCCAGATATGCAGCTGGCCAGCGTCCATTTTGGATGTTTTTTGCAATTGGATATCCGTTTCGTATCTTGTTGTTACAAGGTGTTTCGAGGCGAAATAGCGCGTTCTGGAATAAGTGCCCAAATCATACGATAAGGGAAATGATTTTGCAGAAACTCTTCACAGTCGAATCGCATTATTCTTCTATTCGCAACAATCTATTGCTTATAGTCACCTTTATTGATTGATCTGGCTTGTATAGACTTGCTTCATCGATGAGCACGACACCGCAGCAACAGAAACAAACAGTGCGCGACTCACCGAGGCAGAAGAGATCCAATGTATCCCAAGCCTAGAGTCATCAACCTAATCATCTATCTTATTTGGAGAATTAAAATGAACGCGAAACAATTAATTGCTGCTTTTGCCCTGATCGCTACTGGTGTTACAACTGGTTCTGTTGCTTTTGCAGCGGATCACCAAGTTGGCGGCGAAGCGTATGTCAGTTTCCCTATTCCAAGCATGACAAAAACTAAGACAGACACTGTAAGCAACGGTAAAACCCGTGCCGAAGTTGTCGCAGAATTGAGCCAGGCACGTGCTGCTGGTTTGCCAGTCGGCGGCGAAGCATATGTGTCTTTTGCGCCAGCAAAAACACAGCGCCCAGTAGTTGAAGCGACACAGATTTCTCAAAACAAATAAGTCGTTTTTTCTCCGACATGAACGCCGTCCTTGTGACGGCGTTTTTTGTTTTGCGTAAGGTGATTAAGGTGAAGGTACTATTTAAGAGAGAAACTATCCGGCACGCTTACTAAGATGCGAACTTAATATCAGCATACTATGTCGTAGTTGTTATCCGAATATCTGCTTTTTTGTTCTTAGCCAAGGAATATCCATGCCACAAGATGAGGTTGACGAGTTGGAATACGTAGGATTTTGGGCGCGGGTTGGTGCTTGTATAGTTGATTCTTTACTTTTAGCCGTCGTGATATACCCGATCCTGATTGCAATTTATGGCTGGGCCTATGTCAGTCCGGCAAGTTCTGGTCTTGGCGCCGATACATTCTCGTTGGCACGGGGATCTGCCGATTTTTTAATGTCTTGGATTTTTCCAGCGATTGCGGTGATTGTGTTTTGGATAAAGCGCCAGTCAACGCCAGGTAAAGATGCTATTTCTGCCAAGATTGTGGATGCCAAAACTGGTAAAGAGCCGACTAAAACGCAATTGATTATTCGCTATCTTGGCTATTACGTGTCGACTATCCCGCTGGGACTGGGTTTGCTCTGGGTCGCCTTTGATCCGCGCAAGCAAGGCTGGCATGACAAATTAGCAGGCACAGTGGTGATCCGACGTAAAAAAGGAATTCAAAAAGTGGTTTTTGATGGCAAGTAATATCGGTATTGTTTACGGCAAATCGAGTTCATATTGTTAAACAAAAAAAGGGGCGTTGTTCACAGCGCCCCTTTTCATGATGCAGCTAAATTTTTACTTCATCAACATCCACAATCTAGCGATATCAGCAGAACCATCGTTACCTTGTACGGTTTTAAAAATCTCAGCAGCTTTCGCTTTGTCGCCTGACTGTAGGTATGCCATTCCTAAATGTAGCTTAGCTTCTTCAGGTGCTTTCAAGCCACCTTTGGCAATACCGTCGTTCATCAGTGCAATACCTTTGTCGTATTGCGCACGGATTACATAGTTGTAACCCATGTTGACCATACCAGTGCCATTTTTGGATGATTTTGCTGCGGCTTCGCCTGCATCCAGGGTTTTGGCATCGTCTGCTGCTTGCTTGTTTGCTTTGTCACGTAATTGTTTATGCTTGGCTGCGTCTTTACCTTGACCTAAGATGTTAGCCGCATAGCCCGCGTCAACCGCTTGTTGTGCCTCTAGTGGCAAGCCCGCCAGAAGTGCTAGTTCTGCCATTTCAACAAATTGCGGACCATCTTCTATATTGTTTGTTTTGAGTAACAGTCGATATAGATCCAGACGCAAACGATCAGAGAATCCTGGCTTGCGTTCAACACGGTAGATCAAGTCGCCCCAGTACTCTTTTTTGGGATAATACGTAACCAATAATTCTAAAACACCAATGTAGCCAGCATCATCTTTAAGTTGTTGATAACTATTACCTAGCAGGCGCAAATTATCGTTGTTAGGTGTGCGTTTAGCATCTTGATCCGCTGCTAGTAACTGCTTTAGCTCTTTCGCTGCGCCGGCAAAATCATTTTGCAGATACATAGCACGTGCCAGTAAAGTATGTACTGCCTGGCTAGTACTATCTTTTGCTAAATAGCGTAATGCCCACTGCTTAGATAAATCATATTTCTTTTCGTTGAAATAAGTACCTGCCATCGCTTCGATCAAGCGCAGTTTTTCAGGCTCCTGAAGGAAATTACTTTTCAGCATGCCTTCAAAGGAGGTCGCTAATAATTCAGTATTGTTCGTGCCTGACGCAACGACTGCTCGCATACGGTCGATCGCAAATATTTCATATGGTGTTTTATTTTCAATAGATTCAAGAGCATTAATTTTTTCTAATGCTTGCGGATACTGTTTGGCAGCGAGTAACTCCTGAATTTCATTAAGCGGTTTCCCCATTGCTGGACGCACGGTTTCAGTTTTTGCGGGAGCAGGTGCCGCCGCTTCAGTTTCTGCATAAGCAGTGGAGGCGGCAAACGGCAATGCGTTATAGCCAAGAGCCAAAACTAAGCTTGCCAAGACAAGGGATGAATTCTTTTTCATGTGCGTAAATTAAAGAGAGGTTTCACAGTGCTAAATTAAAGGCGCCGAGGAATATATTTTAAACGTGCAATGAACATGCTGCATCAGGCACGGTTCTGATAGTACAAATCATTATATCTGAGTGCGAAGCGCCATCTGTCAGTTCAGTGGGTTTGTTCATTCACTAGATACTTAGCGCAGTTTGTGCTGGATTTAAAAATCGCTGTATGACAAATTCGCCTCCTTTGATATTTTATATCCCCTTTAACAAATTTGAGCTAGCAAAGCACATTTACAAAAATGTGCATTTTTCTTATTTGCGCAGACGACCAGGCTCGTATTGGTTGGCGTATTGGCGCGGCATAACACTTATTGCGTATTTGGCACAGATCCTGCATAGAAAAGCGAGAATCGAATATTGCTTTATAGACTTATCTATAAAAGCATGGCAAATTATTATTTATATTTTTTACTTCAGTATTTGGCGCTATCTGTGAAACCTACCAAGCAGTGATAAGCATTGGATAAGTGTTTCGATACACAATTATTTTTTATAAGCAAAAACGGATCAGTTTTATTTTTTTGTAAATTTAATTTTTACTCTGAGGGAAGACCCAATGCTGGTGCACAAAAAAATAAAACCATCTTTTGGTTTGGCATTAAGCGTCATTTTTACAACGAGCTTACTTGCGGCCTGCCAGAAAACACCGCTGCCAGAAGAGCCAGCAAATGAGGCATCTGTCCCACAGAGTGCAGCGTCAGCGCCTACCGGCCTGGTCAAAAACCCCTACAAACACAGTGGAACAGCGGATGTCACCAAATGGATGGATATGGCCTCTACCAAAACGCCCGCGCAAATAGCTCAGGAAGAGAAGTTAGCAAAAGACGCAAAACTGGCGCAAGAGGCAAAAGCCTTAGCAGAGAAATCCGCAGCGAATTCCCGCGAGACATCAAAACCTGCCGCAGTTGTGCCGCAGACGGTTGCACCTAAAGTGATCGAGCCGGTCGCAGTTGCACCAGCACCAGCACCAGCACCAGTCGTTGCTGCTGCCACGCCAAAGACTACGCCTCCACCAACGCCAATGCCTGCCGCAACCCCCGCACCAGAGCAAACGGTTCTTAAATTATTAACCAGTACGCAACCCAAATTTCCTAACAAGGTTGCCCGATCCGGTATCACTAGCGGCGTAGTAAAAGCGCGTGTCCACATTGATACGGATGGCAAGGTCTCTCAAGTCGAAATTCTTTCAGCAAAACCCGCAAGACTGTTTGATGCAGAAGTTATTTCCGCCGTCTCTCAGTGGAAATATGCGCCTATCTCTAAGCCGCAAACTTTAGTTTTAGAATTTAATTTTAAACTGGAAGATTGAGGCAAGCATCGTTTAACGTTCGCAGCAAAATCTGGATGTTCAGCCTAAAATGCTAGGGTTAAGCGTCCATGTAGAATAAGTCAGACCGCAAGCAAAACTGACCCACGCCAGATAAGGCAATAGCAGCAAAGCGGCTACTTTATGCAAACGCCAAAAGGCGATGATCGTGCCAGCAATTAGTACCCAAAGCAGCAGTATTTCCACAAATGCTAAAGCTCCTTGGTGCCACACAAAAAATAACCAGGTCCACAGTGCATTCGCCGTAAGCTGCACAACAAAAATACCCAGCGCAGCACCAGCACGCTGCAACCCATAAGCACGCCAGACTAGCCAGACTGCAATCGCCATCATCAAATACAACAGCGTCCATACCGGACCAAAAAGCCAGGCGGGCGGTGCCCAGACAGGGCGCACAAGTTGCGTATAAAAAGCCCCCGCCTGCGCCGATGCAAATGCGCCTATGGCAGCCGCGGCAAAGGTGATGATAAACCAGCCGATGAAGCCGGTTATTTGCGTACTCAAGGGATAAAGAGAGTTAGTTTTTTGCATGAGCAACCTATGGTAAAAATAAAAAACCGGGTGGCAATATATGTCTCGAAAATCTGGGTTAAAACTTCAACATAGCGCATTCAGAAAGTGACCAGATTTTATCTTCGGACTTAGATGGTCGCACACTCTCTGGCGGCGCGACTTTTGGGAACAAGACCTTGTATCGTGCGGGCTTACCACCCAGCGATTCTGTCTTGAAATAACTTTCGTTACGCTCACGTGTCAGGCCGCACATGCCACGCAAGGTGAACATCGATGACGACACCGAGCCGCCAGAAATGAGACTGACCTCGACTTCAGAGTTGTCTGGGTTTCGTGTAGTTTCTAAAAAAAACATTTCTAGTGTTTTACCATTTTCTACCGCTTGGTTTTTGACTTCCAAGCGGAAAAGTTTCTCCTCCGCCTGCGCAGCCAGAGCGGTGAGAGCAACGAGAGGAGTGACCGATACAGCAGCGATGATTGCAGTAGCAAAGATATTCTTCATGGTTTTCTCCAAAGCGATTAAGTTTACTTACAGGTTTCGGCAGAATCTTTATTGCCCAGCATGTGATGCCATGAGCCATGAATAAGTTCTATTTAAATATACTCCCCCATATTTTTATCAAATATTGGTTAATGACCATTAAATATATGGACGATTAAGTATACTGTAATGGAGTATATTTATTATTGTAAAAAGACTTGTTGTCAGTGCTTGATATTTGTCACTGAATAAGCAGCTAAATATGCATCTAAACACATAACTGAATCGGCAGCAGAACTTATGGATAGCGGCGTTTCCTCTCGGCGACAGAACCGATAATAAGTTGCTCAAGGACTTTAAGATCGACATCGCTAAGCTTGCGGATGTACAAACAGGCTTTTGCTGTCTTGTGCTTTCCCAGTTTGGCTAGCAGTTCGTCATGATCGGGGAAGCTAGCTAAAATATAGACACTGATATCGCCCTTACGTGACGAGAAACCTGTCAGGCATGAGTCACCTTCGCGGCCACTCTCGTACTTATAGTGATGGCTGCCAAAACCGACGATACTGGCTCCCCACATCTGCGGTTTGTGTTTGGTCGCTTTGGCCATCAGCTGGCTTAAATCTTCACAATCCTTGCGCCTGCAGCCATCTTCAATTGCGGCAAGATAATCCTCCACGCTGGCCGCAGTCGCTTGCGTTTTGTTCTCAGCCATGGATTACCTTTTTAGGTTGAATCATATACGTGCAATTGGATAATGCTAACCGGATCTGCACTGATATATATAGACTTATTCCTGGTACTTCTTAGCACTATTATTCCTGAGATTTACATCCGATATTTAAATAAGTATTCAGACTCTGGCGCTAAGCTCCATGCTTATTTAGCCTACAGGCTTCTTGAGTGAGCGGTCGTTGCGACAGGCACTAAGTGGCTTTGCTTTGGCTGAGATAATCTTGGATACTTCATGTGACTCGGAGTTGGCAATGAGCTTAATACATGCGCAACCATAGCCATAATTATTGTTCGTCTTGACCCATTGCGAGGCCCCGAATTCTGGCCAATCACCGTCGGCTTGCGCGCCACCTTGCGTACTAATAAGCCATTCGCCTTCGCGGTCAACCAGCGATGCGTTCTGCGGCGTGGGATTGTGAAACCAGCCACATCGTAGCTTCGCGGTATCGGCATTCTCGCTAGCGCTGGCCGTCAATAAGAATGTCATTGTGAGTAGCAGTACGAGTGCTTGTTTTGATGTTTGCATACAAATATTGAAAGGCGAATCCAAAGCTCAGACATGCCGCATAATGCGACTCCCTACAAGGCATAAAAATATCATGTCGTTCGCCTTGACTGTCATATTAATTATGTAGAGTTTTAAAATAGATCCTCGCTTGCTACTTGTCTATGCATCAAAAAGGACGCTACATTTTACAGGTGAGATGAGCGCATCGCAGTCGCACCTATCGGATTAATAAAAATCCCGGCATAAAACCGGGATTTTTATTAATTGACGAAACTAAATAATTACATATTCCGCCGGTACTGCCCACCAACCTCAAACAACGCCGTAGTAATTTGCCCCAATGAACAAACTCGTGCTGCGTCCATTAGTTTGGCAAAGACGTTTTCATCATTGATAGCAGCTTGCTGTAATGCCGCCAGTGCCTGCGGTGCGTCTTTTGCGTGGCGCTGATGGAAGTCGGCCAGGCGGGTGAGTTGCGATTGTTTTTCTTCGTCGGTAGAACGAGCCAACTCAATTTTTTGTGGTGTCTCGCCTTGCTTAGGATTGCGGAAGGTGTTGACACCGATGATCGGTAATGTGCCGTCATGTTTCAGGTGTTCGTAGTGCATAGATTCTTCCTGGATCTTGCCGCGTTGGTAGCCGGTTTCCATTGCGCCTAATACGCCGCCACGTTCAGCGATACGCTCAAACTCTTGCATCACGGCTTCTTCAACTAAGTCGGTGAGCTCTTCGATGATGAAGCTGCCCTGAATAGGATTTTCATTTTTGGCTAAACCCCATTCACGGTTGATGATCAGCTGGATCGCCAGAGCGCGTCGTACTGATTCATCTGTGGGTGTCGTGATTGCTTCATCATACGCATTGGTATGCAGGCTGTTGCAATTGTCATAGATCGCAATCAAGGCTTGCAACGTAGTGCGGATATCGTTGAAGTCAATTTCTTGTGCATGCAACGAGCGGCCGCTGGTCTGGATATGGTATTTCAGTTTTTGGCTACGATCATTCGCACCGTATTTGTCGCGCATGGCAACTGCCCAGATGCGACGTGCGACGCGGCCAAGCACTGTGTATTCGGGGTCCATGCCGTTGCTGAAGAAGAACGACAAGTTAGCGGCGAAATCATCAATATGCATGCCACGTGCGAGATAGGCTTCCACAAAAGTAAAGCCATTCGACATAGTGAAGGCGAGTTGAGAAATCGGATTGGCGCCGGCTTCTGCGATGTGATAACCGGAGATCGATACCGAATAAAAGTTGCGCACTTGGTGATGTACAAAATACTCTTGGATATCGCCCATGACTTTGAGCGAGAACTCGGTCGAGAAGATGCAGGTATTTTGTCCCTGATCTTCTTTCAGAATATCGGCCTGAACCGTGCCGCGCACATTCATCAACACCCAGGCGCGGATTTTTGCGGCTTCATCTGCAGTTGGTTCGCGCTTATTATCGGAGCGGAATTTGTCCATCTGCTGATCAATTGCGGTGTTCATAAAGAAAGCTAAAATCGTTGGTGCTGGACCGTTGATCGTCATGGACACTGAGGTTGCCGGATCACATAAATCAAATCCGTCGTATAAGACTTTCATGTCTTCTAAGGTGGCGACGGACACGCCTGAGTTACCGACTTTGCCGTAAATATCTGGGCGGATCGCCGGGTCAGCGCCGTACAAGGTAACAGAATCAAAGGCGGTAGAGAGGCGCTTGGCGGGCATCCCTTGTGATACCAATTTGAAACGCTTATTCGTACGGAAAGGATCGCCCTCTCCTGCAAACATGCGGGTTGGGTCTTCCCCCTCGCGTTTGAAAGCAAAAACACCCGCCGTGAACGGGAATGATCCAGGTACGTTTTCTAACATCAACCAGCGCAAAATTTCGCCATGATCGACAAATCGCGGCAAAGCAACTTTGCGGATTTTTGTGCCAGACAAGGTGCTGGTCACTAACTGTGTACGGATTTCTTTATCGCGAATTTTGACCACATATTCATCACCGGCATACGCGGCCTGCATATCTGGCCACATGGTGATCAGCTTTTTGGATTCGGCATCCAGATGATGATCACGCTCGGTAATCAGATCGTCAAAGTCAGCCACTTTGCCCGCTTTAGCCAACATGCGTTTGGCTTCTTGTAATTGCTGACGTTCGCGGGCGATTGCTACTTGCTTGCCTGTGTGTTTGTGATAATGACGGACAGTATCAGCGATCTCCGCCAGATAGCGGCTGCGTGCAGGCGGCACGATGACGTTTTTACCGCTAGAAAATTTGGCGTTCACCGGCACCAACTTACTCGGCACAGCTTTCAGTCCGCGTTCAGTCAGCGCAGGTAAGATGCCTTGATATAAGGCAGTAACACCATCGTCATTGAAGCGTGACGCTTGTGTGCCATACACCGGCATTTCTTCCGGCTTTTTAGTCCACAGCTCACGGTTGCGCTGATACTGCTTAGCAACATCACGCAAAGCATCTAGCGCACCTTTGCGGTCAAACTTATTGATCGCGACAAAATCAGCAAAGTCCAGCATGTCGATTTTTTCCAGTTGTGATGCAGCGCCAAACTCAGGCGTCATGACATACATACTCAAATCCACATGCGGCACGATTGCGGCATCGCCCTGACCGATACCGGATGTTTCAACGATGATCAGATCAAAGCCAGCAACCTTACAAGCAGCGATCACATCCGGTAATGCTTGTGAAATCTCAGACCCAGCTTCGCGTGTCGCCAGCGACCGCATAAAAACCTTCAGCTTGCCACCCCAAGGGCTAATCGCGTTCATACGGATACGATCTCCCAGCAGAGCACCGCCCGATTTACGACGTGAAGGATCAATTGATATCAGAGCGATATTCAGTTGATCATCTTGGTCCAAACGAATCCGGCGTATCAACTCATCCGTCAACGAGGATTTACCCGCACCACCAGTGCCAGTAATACCAAATGCTGGTGTCTTGATGTTATCTGCCGCGGTCTGAATCGCATGACGCAACTCAGACGTAACGCGATCGTTTTCTAATGCGGTGATGAGTTGTGCCAGAGGACGATGTTTAGCGACCATGTCATCGCCTTGCAAACTGTCGATCTGCGTCGGAGCGTAACCGGATAAATCCGTATCGCAGGCCTGAATCATCGACAGAATCATGCCGACCAGACCCAAGCGCTGTCCATCTTCTGGACTAAAAATGCGGGCGACGCCATAAGCATGCAGATCGGCGATTTCGTCCGGCACGATCACACCACCGCCACCGCCAAATACTTTGATATGCGCACCGCCGCGTTGCCTGAGCAAATCGATCATGTATTTAAAATATTCAACATGACCACCTTGGTAGCTAGAGATAGCAATACCCTGTGCGTCTTCCTGCAAAGCGGCAGTAACGATTTCTTCAACCGAACGGTTGTGTCCAAGATGGATAACCTCTGCACCATTCGCCATCAAAATCCGGCGCATGATGTTGATCGAGGCATCATGACCATCGAACAGAGAAGCGGCAGTGACAAAACGTACCTTATTGGCAGGTTTGTATTCGGTTAATTTTTGGGCGATGGACAGGTCGGTCATGTCTTCCTCAACGGTCAGGATTTTTGTATGTTTTATCGATTTGACTACAAATATTCTTGGTAATTGTAGACGTTTCAATGGATAAGCTAAGTTATATGACGTTAACGTAAACGTCAATCTGAAAATTCACATTGGAAGTTCATAAAGCTGCAAACTCCATTACCACATCACGGCTAAAGGATTATCCAAATTTGGCGGGACGTCAATTAGCAAACTTTATTGAAGGGAGAACTCTACGAACTATTTATTTGCTCGTCGCTCCTGATAAAGATATTCAGGAATGACATGTGTGATTTTATCGCTTCATTTAATAAGGACATACGCAAAAACCAAAACCAAAACCAAAACCAAAACCAAAACCTCTCACCATAGTGACACTCATAGACGGCAACTGAGGAACAACCAAGGAGGAGAAAGGCAGATTTTCGTTCTTCTTCTGCGCCTCTAGGGTGAGAGGTCTTGATATTTTGTATCCAGCCGTCTGATTCCATGTAAATGGTCGCAAGTAGCTTTTCGTTTTTGCGTTAATGATTAATTGAACATTTTTTAGAAACCTGTAAAAAATGTCCAATCATTCTGCGCCTTCCAGGCCAAAATCGGGCTGGGAGGCACAGAATGATTGGATGTCCAATTCTAATGTCTATTCATCTCAACGAGTATTAACCAATATCAGCTAATAGCCTCCACCGCTCTTAAAATTGCCTCGCTCGTTGCTGGTGCCTGCAATGGTGGATTGCGCTGGTAATCGGCGACACTGGCGATGGCGTCGCGGATCGCGAAGAATACAGAGAACGGTAGCAATAACGGCGGCTCGCCAGTGGCTTTGGAACGATGGATACTGTCCGCCACGTTTTGGTTTTTATACAGCGCCACGCGAAAATCCTCAGGACAATCCGAGATCGCCGGAATCTTATACGTCGACGGTGCATGCGTGGTCAGTTTACCTTTGGCATCCCAGCATAATTCTTCCGTGGTCAGCCAGCCCATACCCTGGATGAATGCACCTTCTACCTGACCGATATCGATCGCCGGATTGAGAGAATTGCCGGCGTCGTATAACAGATCGGCGCGTAGCAATTTCCACTCGCCAGTCAAGGTGTCAATCACGACTTCAGACACCGCCGCACCGTAGGCGTAATAAGAGAAGGGATTGCCAGTCATGGTTTTTCCATCCCATTGCAAATGCGGTGTCGCGTAGAAACCGTCCGACCACAATTGCACCCGCGCCAGATAAGCTTGTTGCACTAACTCTGCAAAGCTCACGCTGGTGCCATTGCAAGTCACCTGTCCCGCAGAAAACAATACTGGCAATTGAACTGGCGATTCAGCCGGCAATTGAGTTGATCCGGCACTTTCCAACGACCCGAATTTGCTGATGGCGAAGACCGTCAGGCGCTCGCGTATCTGGCGTGCTGCGTCTTGTGCTGCTTTGCCGTTCAGATCGGCACCGGTTGATGCGGCAGTGGCAGAAGTATTCGCGATTTTGCTGGTATCGGTTGCAGTGACTTTGACCATCGATAGCGGCACGCCCAATTCATGCGCCACTACTTGCGCTACTTTGGTATGTAAACCCTGTCCCATCTCGGTACCGCCGTGATTGACCAGAATGGTGCCATCGGTGTACACATGCACCAAGGCGCCTGCCTGATTGAGATGCGTAACATTGAAGGCGATACCGAATTTGTGTGGCGTCAGTGCCAAGCCTTTTTTGAGTATCGGACTGGAGCGATTGAATGCTTGTACCGCAGCACGGCGCTGTTGATAGTCACTCGTTGTTTCCAACCCGGCAACCAGTTCGTGAATAATGTTATCGACAATTTTTTGTCCATAATGGGTCACATTGCGACCTTCGGTATCGTTGCGACCATAGAAGTTGAGCTTGCGAATATCCAGCGCATCTTTACCCAGGTTACGGGCGATGTCGTCGATGACATATTCGATAGCCAACGCACCTTGCGGGCCGCCAAAACCCCGGAACGCCGTATTCGACTGAGTATTCGTTTTGCCGCAGAGCGCCATGATTTCGACATCCGACAAATAATAGGTATTGTCGAAATGACAGACCGCTCGGGTTGCGACTGGACCAGATAAGTCGGCAGAAAAACCTGCTCGTAAGACCATCTCGATTTTGGCTGCCAGAATTAATCCGTGTGCATCGTAGCCGACTTCGTACTCGTAATAAAACTCGTGGCGTTTGCCGGTCACCATCATATCGTCATCACGATCAGCCCGCAATTTGACCGGACGTTGCAACTGCATGGCACACAAAGCAGCGCAGGCGGCCCACAATGCGGATTGCGACTCTTTACCGCCAAAACCGCCGCCCATGCGGCGACATTCAACTTGTACTTGATGCGCAGAAATCGCTAGCGCATGTGCTACCACATGTTGCATCTCGCTCGGATGTTGAGTGGAGCAGTATACGTGCATGCTCTGATCTTCTTTTGGCAGCGCATAGGCAATTTGACCTTCCAGATAAAACTGTTCTTGTCCGCCGACCTGTAATTGTCCCTGCACTTTATATGGAGCACTCAGCAAGGCTTGATGCGCATCACCACGGCGTAAAGCCATCGGTGGCAATACAAAGGATTGCGCCTCTCTGGCCGCTTGCGGCGTCAAAATCGCTGGCAAATCTTCGTATACGATCTGCGCTTTCCGCGCGGCTCTGCGCGCCAGATCATGGCTGCTGGCGACGACCACAAAGATCGGTTGGCCTACATATTCGACTGCGCCATCCGCCAAAATCGGATCGTCATGCAGAATTGGGCCGCAGTCGTTGGTGCCAGGAAAATCGCTGGCCACATAGGCAGCAACGACGCCTTCAGCCGCTTTCACGGCATCCAAGTTGATGCTGATTAGCTTCGCATGGGCTCGTTGCGAAAGTCCTAGGGCGGCATGCAAGGTGCCACGCAATTCGGGAATATCATCGGTATACGTTGCAGTACCGCAGACATGCAAAATCGCCGATTCATGCGGATGAGCCCGACCGACTTCTGCCCACGGAGGGATTTGCGTTTCGTGCTTCATGCTGACGCTCCTTCCAGCGTATTTGCCGCAAAGACATCCAGTGCATTGACCGGCAAGGGAGCGTCAGTGCGGGTTTCCAGCCAGAAGCGACGCAGCAAATTCTGCGCTGTTTTCATACGATATGCGGCGGAGGCACGCATGTCGGAGAGTGGCACATAGTCTAGCGCCAGCGCCGCCATGGCTGCTTCTACTGTAGCTTGATTCCAAGGCTGATTTTCCATAGCAGCTTCGGCATGAGTTGCGCGTTTTGGCGTTGCTGCCATGCCGCCAAAGGCAATACGTACCTGACTTAGCTGGTCGCCATCCAATTGCGCAGAGAATGCGGCGCATACAGCAGAAATATCCTGATCAAAACGCTTTGCTAATTTATAGGTGCGGAAAATTCGCTTTGATGTTGAGAGTGCCACCGGTAACGGTAATGGGATCTTGACCGCAGCGACGATTTCTTCCGGCAGCAGATCTTTTTTCTGATACGCCAGATAAAAATTTTCTAATGCTAGCGTGCGCTCTCCATGCACGCTATACAGCACGACTTGCGCCCCCAGCGCGATCAGCCAGGGCATAGAATCCCCAATCGGCGAGCCGTTGGCCACGTTGCCGCCCAAGGTGCCAACATAACGTATGGGCAATGAGGCAAAGCGCTGCCATAAGTCATTAAGTTGCGGATAATGCTGGCAGACCGCACGGTAAGCATCATCCAGGCTCACGCTGGCGCCGATATGCAGCATGTCCGTATCGACAGACAGTTGATGAAGTTCTGCGACCTGTCCGAGATAAATAATATCGCCCAGATCCCGCAATTGCTTGGTCACCCACAGCCCGACATCGGTAGCACCTGCCAGCAGACAGGCAGTTGGTTTTGCGGCTCGTAACTTAGCCAGCTCTGCTAGTGTCCGCGGTGCATCAAAGCGTTGGCCTTGATGTGTATAGGCTAACGAATCTGATCGTTGCATGCTGCGCAATACCGATATTAAATTGGCTTGATCGAACGATTGCTTAGGTAGGGCACACATCTTATGTGCCGCATCGATAATCGGACGATAGCCAGTGCAGCGGCACAGATTGCCGGACAAGGCCTCGTCAATTTGCTTGCGTTGCAGCGGAAGGTCGCTATCGGTCTGTTTCAAATACAAATCCCATAAGGACATCACAAAACCAGGCGTGCAGAAGCCGCATTGCGCGCCATGACATTCCACCATTGCTTGTTGTACGGGATGAAGTTGATTGCCGGTCTTTAAATCTTCAACTGTAAAAACCGCTTTGCCGTCCAGTGTCGGTAAAAATTGCAGACAAGCGTTGACCGACTTCATCTGTAGTTCATCCCGCTTTGATGGATCTTGTGTCAGTTCGCCAATCACTACCGTACATGCGCCGCAATCACCTTCTGCGCAACCTTCTTTGGTGCCGGTGCAATGCAAATCTTCACGCAGATATTGCAGCAAAGTTTGAGTCGGGGATGCATCCGTGATGTGATGCTGTTTGCCGCGATAGTAGAAACGAATGGGGTCAGACATGAATGCTCCGGCAAGTATTTTTTGAGGACTGTTGCTTCGCTGTCAAATTTGGCACAGAATGGCACATAGATAAGTAGCTTTTTCTCTTGTTACAGATTATCACTCAAGCACTAAATTGCCATACTAGAATGATGATGCGCAATATCAATCGTCAAGCATTTCAGCAGAAATTATCAATCGTAGCGAAGAAAATTTTGTAGTATTGTTCAATCGCTGTAATTAGTTCAATTGCTTAAAAATAAGACACATTAATGACATAAATAAATAGAAATACTTTCTGATCTTATTGTCAAAAATGCTAGTTTAAAGATGTATTCGAGTTACAGAAAAAACCTTGCCACACGGAAAAAATAGCGTATATTCTTCCCCCTATATGCTTAATTTTCTTGCTTGGCGCAATGCTTGCTTGTAAAAAATTGATTCATAAACTAATCACGTACTACGCACTAAAAACGCGCATTTGCATTAAAAGCTGTATGACCACTTCTCGTTTTTATAATCGGCTATGCAATGAAAAAAGCAAGCTAGTTGTTAAACCAGTAGGTGGATTTTTAATTCCTTACTTCAATCAGACAGAAATATGAACTTCACAAAAATGAAGGTTGGTAAACGTTTGGGACTGGGTTTTGCATTAGTGCTTGCCCTGCTGATTGCGATCACCGCGCTTGGCATTACCCGGATGTCACAAATCCAGAGCCGGTTGGAAAAAATCGTCAACGTCAACAACGTCGAGTCGCGTCTGATCATCGACATGCGGGCGATTGTGTATGACCGCATGGTCTCGCTGCGCAATTTGACCTTGCTCAACGACGCTGATGATATGGCACCAGAAATTGCCAAGATCGCAGAACAGTCTAAAAAATACACCGAAGCTGAAGCTAAGCTTGCTTCGATGTTTGGTGCAGAGTCCTCCACCACGCCAGAAGAGAAAGCCATGCTGGCTAAACTCAAGGAGCAAGAAAACGCTTCTGCCGCATTGCCTGCTAAAGCCCAAGAATTGGGTATGGCAAACAATGCAGAGGTAGCTACCGTTACCCTGATCAAAAAAATTCGTCCAGTACAGAAGAAGTGGTTAGACGCTTTGGATGAGCTGGTTGTATTAGAAGATAAATTGAATGTGCAAGTCGCCCAAGATGCGCAGTCTGCTTTTGCCGCTGCGCGTAACTTGATGCTTGCATTGGGTGGCCTGGCACTGCTGGCGGGGATTTTTGCCGGTGTTGTGATCACTCGCAGTTTGCTCAAACAATTGGGTGGTGAGCCTGATTATGCGGCACATATCGCCAGCCGCATTGCCGCTGGTGATTTGGCTGTTGAGATTGAAAACCATAGCAGTGACACCACCAGCCTGATCGCAGAAATGAAAACCATGCGTGACAGCCTGGTTAACATTGTTGGTCAGGTCCGTACCGGTACCGATACGATCGCCACCGCTTCCAGCGAAATCGCCAGCGGCAATCTTGACTTGTCTTCCCGCACTGAACAGCAAGCCAGTTCTCTGGAAAAAACTACCTCGTCAATGAAAGAGTTGACCACCACCGTTAAGCAAAATGCAGACAATGCGCGTGAGGCGAATCAATTAGCGGTCTCCGCATCGGAAGTTGCACGTCAGGGCGGTGTTGTGGTTTCGCAGGTGGTTGATACGATGGGATCAATCAGCGATTCCGCTAAAAAGATTTTTGACATCATTAGCGTCATCGACGGTATTGCTTTTCAGACCAATATTTTGGCTTTGAACGCAGCAGTCGAAGCAGCACGTGCAGGTGAACAAGGTCGTGGCTTTGCCGTCGTTGCAGCAGAGGTACGTAACCTGGCACAACGCAGCGCTGCTGCTGCAAAAGAGATCAAAACGCTGATTGGCAACTCGGTAGAGCAGGTTGAAATCGGTAGTAAGTTGGTTGGGCAAGCGGGTGTCACGATTGATGAAGTCGTCTCCAGCGTGAAACACGTAACTGACATCATTGCTGAAATCAGTGCTGCCAGCCAAGAGCAAAGCGTCGGTATCGAGCAAGTTAATCACGCCATCATCGAGATGGACAGCATGACTCAACAAAATGCCGCGTTGGTAGAAGAAGCCGCCGCTGCTGCGCAAAGTCTGCAAGATCAAGCCGCAGAGTTGGCAAAAGTCGTCAGCATCTTTAAACTCAATGCGCTAGAACAATCTTTTGTTAAAGTACCAGCACCAGTTCGCAAGGTCGAGGTTTCACCAATCAAAGCCAAACCAAAAACAATGGTCAAAGCCTTACCTTCTGCCAGAGCAACGGCAAAGCGCGCAGCAACCAGCAGCGCCAGCAAAACCAGCGCCAGCAGCAACGCAGCGCAGCGTAGCAGCCCAGCGAGTGCGGACGAGTGGGAAGAGTTCTAATCTAAGCTGCGACCGCGACTGTAGTTGCGGTCGTAGCTTTTAATAGTTTTGCTGATCAGTTCTTATCTGGCCAAACTTTGCAACTTGTTGGCTAGAGACGTATAACACTATTTGTGGCACAATTTTTATCTTACTTTGACAATGAAGAGTCTGTTTATGAACGCACGTTTATCCGCCATTGCCAGCGCTGTTCTACTTGCAGCGGTTGCTAGTTCTGCTATTGCAGCAGATGTAACGCCAACCATTGATAACAAATCCTGCGATCCACCAAAGTACCCAAAAGCTGCCTTGATGAATGAAGAAACAGGCACCGTATCTATGGGATTTTTGGTCGCTGTGGATGGTAAAGTCAGTGAATCAAAAGTAGAAAAATCTAGCGGTTCCAAGAGTTTGGATAAAGCTGCTTTGTCCGCGCTGAGCCAATGTAAATTCAAACCAGGTACCAAAGACGGTAAGCCAGATCAGGTTTGGACTAAGGTAGATTTTGTTTGGAAATTGGAATAAGTCTAAGATAAATTTAAGCACTAGATAAGCTAGAAGTGGCTCGCTTGATATTTGTTTTATATATCGAGTGCAGCATATACTCCCCTAGTTTTTATGCTAAATAGCCCGATTGTCCAAGTTTCTTCTGGACGCTCTTAAAATACTATGTGGGAGTATTTAGCATCCGTTGCGATACTTTAAGTCAGTCTAAAGTAGGTTTGAACATAAAAAAGGGAGCCATTGGCTCCCTTTTTTATTGCTCCAGCTCGTATGTGTCCGAGGTTTAGTTCTAGTGGGGATTGCCCGAACAATGAGTAATCCCATCTTGCTTCAATTTGAATCAGAACCAGAACTCAAACTACAAAAAATCTGCAGCTGAGTTTGTCGCTAAATCGTAGCTAAGTTTGCAGTTAAGTTCTCGGTAAAGTTCTCAATGAAGCTTTATTTACTACCAGCTTCAGCCTTCAAGCCACGACGGATCAGTAAAGGATCTATCTTGGCATCCCTTCCGCGGAAGCTACGGAAAGAATCCAGCGCATCTACACTACCACCGCGTGACAGCAGTTGTTGACGGAACCAGTCACCGTTTTTGCGCGTCAGGCCGCCGTTTTCTTTAAACCATTCCACTGTATCAGCGTCCAGCACTTCACTCCAAAGATAGGCGTAATAACCAGCTGAATAGCCGCCGGCAAAAATATGCGAGAAGTAGGTGCTGCGATAACGTGGCGGTACTGGTGCAAAATCAACGCCAGCTTGCTTCAGCGCAGCCGCCTCAAATGCGAGCGCATCAGTCGGCACCTGCGCTGGCGTCAGTTGGTGCCAGCGTTGATCAAGTAAGGACGCCGCGATGTATTCCGTGGTGGTAAAGCCTTGATTAAACTTGGCGGTAGCACTCAATTTCGCCAACAACTCTGGTGGCATTTCTTCCCCAGTTTTGTAGTGGTGCGCATAGTTTTTCAAAACCTCTGGCCAGACTGCCCACATCTCATTCACCTGGGATGGATACTCGACAAAATCTCGCGGTACGCTGGTGCCTGAAAAGCGCGGATAACGCACGTTGGAGAACATGCCATGCAAAGCGTGACCAAACTCATGGAAGGCCGTGCGTACTTCGTCATAAGTCAACAAAGTCGGCTGACCTGCTGGTGGTTGCGGGATGTTGAGATGATTGGCAACGACCGGTAGCGTTCCGAATAAACCAGATTGCTCGACATACGCATTCATCCATGCACCACCACGCTTGTTGTCACGAGCATACATGTCGGATAAAAACAGCGCCATCGGTTTGCCATCCGCATCAAATACTTCAAACACGCGCACTGTCGGGTTGTACACCGGCAGGTCTTTGCGTTCTTTAAAGGTAATGCCATAGAGTTTGGTCGCTGCAAAAAACACGCCATTTTCCAGCACATTGCTCAGCTCAAAATAAGGGCGCAATTGGCTATCATCAAAACTGTATTTTGCTTTGCGCACTTGTTCGCTATAAAACGCCCAATCCCATGCGGCAAGTTTGAAGCCGCCTTTTTTAGCATCGATCAGCTTTTGCATTTCTGCGGCTTCTTTCTTTGCATTCGCGACTGCGGCTGGTGACAATTCACCCAGCATTTTATTCACGGCATCCGTAGTTTTAGCGGTCTCATCTTCCAACTGATACGCGGCATGATTTGGGTAACCTAACAACTGCGCGCGTTCAGCACGTAACTTCGCCAGATCAATCGCCACCTGACGATTATCAAATTCACCGCCATGATTGCCACGCTCGATCGAGGCGTCATACAGGCGTTTGCGGATAGCACGATTCACCAGATTGGCTTCATAGGGCTGACCAGTCGTGTTCATTAACGGAATCAGATATTTGCCTTCCAGACCACGTGCTTTTGCCGCACTGGCAGCACTGGCGATCTCGTTATCGCTTAAACCTTTGAGTTCTGCTTTGGTATCTACCAGTACAGCAGACGCATTGGTTTCTTTCAACACGTTTTGGCTAAAGGTCGTGCCCAGACTTGCCAGTTGAGCATTCAGTGATTTGAGTTTGACTTTGTCGGCATCTGACAACTTAGCGCCAGCACGTACAAAATCGGTGTAATAGCGTTCCAGCAAGCGACGCGATTCAGGGTCCAGGGCGAGTTGAGCACGCTGCTCGTACACTTCATTGATGCGCTGGAATAATTTGGCATTTAAGGTAATCGCATCACGATGTGCCGCCAGCTTAGGAGCCAGCTCACGCGATAAGGCTTCAATCGTCGGGTTAGTATTGGCACCCGCCATACTGAAGAATACGGTGGAGACGCGCTTCAGAGTCTGGCCGGCACGTTCCATCGCAACTACGGTATTCTCAAACGTCGGCTTGGCAGAATTGTTCGTAATTGCATTGATCTCAGCTGTATGTTGCAGCATGCCTTCGGTAAAAGCAGGAGCGTAATGCTCATTTTTTATTTTGTCGAAAGCCGGTAATTCATACGCCAGCGTACTGGCGGCTAAAAAAGGATTATTGGCATCGCTGGTAAGCGCCAAAGTGCTACCTCCGGATGACAGTGTTTTTGTATCCGCAGCTGAGGTGGAAGGTGTTGAGGCAGATGCGGATGACTGGGTTGGTGGCGTATCTGCTGCCATGCTGGTATGGATCGCCAGGCTGGAGCAGAGCAACATGAACAGAGATTTGGACATGAGGTTCTTTTCTATGAAAGTAGGGTGTGGTGGGATATAAATCATAGCATCAGGCGATGGTTTTAAGCAGCTAATCTGGGGCATCAGCGGGGTGCCCTTATAACAGCGCAAATGAAGTGAAAGTTTTTATTCCTTACAATATACTCCCCGTTATTTGTTGTAAAAACCGCTTATTGTCCAACAATTACATGGACGATTAAAATATACATAGTGAGAGTATAAATTGAGTGAGGGAAAAGCGTTTGATCTTCAGTGCGCTAGAACATGGCTGCAAAAGTACTTGTTTCACTATCAGTGTCCGGTAATAATCCAAGAACTAATTAGTTAAACAAAATAGCAGGGGTAGCATGCCAATAATTGAACTCCATCTGGCTCAACCGTCCGACTACCTCAGCATCGAAAATATGATGCAGTTTTATAGCTATGACTTCAGCGAGTGGCTGCCTTTGTCACCCGCTTTGTCATTGGGGCAAAACGGCTTATTTACGATCCGTCCTAAAGCGACGTATTGGGCGCGGCCGACTACTCAAGGATTCATCATCAAGGTAGACGGCGAGGTGGCTGGTTTTGTCACCGTGGATGATGAAGTTAATTATCCGGAGCTTGATCACAATATGGGGTATTTTTTTGTGACCCGGCGTTTTCGCGGTAAAGGTGTTGCGAAGCAAGCGCTTGGTTTGTTATTGCCACGGTTTGTCGGACGCTGGCAGATTTTTCATATTGATGACAATCGTCCTGCGGCTTTATTCTGGAAAAAGTTTATCGCCGATTACACCCACGGTGCGTTCTCGGTGCATCGGGAATGGATTGATGAGATGCACTGTACCTTGTATCAATTTGAGCAGAAGGCGAAGTCGTAGTATGCGTCCAGAAGATTTGCAACTGCTCGTCACACGCACGATGCCTTACGGTAAATATAAGGGTCGCGTTCTGGCTGATCTGCCCGGACACTATTTGGGCTGGTTTGCCCGCGAAGGGTTTCCGAAAGGGGAGTTGGGATCGCTGATCGCCTTGATGTACGAGCTGGATCACAACAACCTGCGTCAGTTACTCCATCCTTTGAGACCACCGAAATAACCGAGATCTTCAACCCAGATTTTCCATTGGAACAGCGACAAGTGTGCCTTTGGCGGACTGACTGGCTAGACGCGACGACAACGCAAGCTGCATCTTGCTAGAAGGAGCAACAACGCCGGCAGTTCGCCAAAGGTGCAATTGTCGCTGTAGCGTTTCTACTCAAATCGCGGTGGTGCTATCCCTCTGAACACCGCACGCCGTCTGCGTTTTTTGCGAAGTAGTAGCGGTCTAATGGAAAATCTGGGTTCAATACACATCGCGTCGATAACGACCCTCATCCTTTAATTGCGCTAAACAATCTTCACCTAAAATCTGGATCAGCGCCAGGTCGACACCTACCGCCATCCCAGCCAAACTGCCACAAACATAGATTGCCGCACCGTCCTTAATCCATTGTTGAATCGCGTTTGCGTTTTCCAAAAGCCGGTCTTGTACATACACGCGCTGTCCCTGGTCACGAGAAAAAGCCAGATGACATTCTTGAAGTACACCCTTAGTTTTCCACGCTTCTATTTCTTCTTGATGGAAGTAGTCAAAGGCACGATTGCGTTCGCCAAAAAATAAATAATTGCGCAAATATCCTAAGCTTGCGCGATGTTTGATGTGCGCGCGCAAGCCAGCCAGACCAGTGCCATTACCAATGAGTATCATCGGTCTATCGGCCATCGCATCTGTAGGTGGGTGAAAACTGCGGTTCTCACGCAAACGTACCGCAATCTTGTCACCGACTTGTGCGTACGCTGTCAGCCAGCCAGAGCCGATACCCAGTTTGCCATTGGCTTGCTGCATCTGCCGTACCAATAACTCGATTTGACCATCACTATGGATGGATGCAATGGAGTATTCCCGGTGCGGTAGAGGGGTGCGTTCAGTGGCTGGCGTCGTATCGTCAGGTGCGTACTCTGGACCGATTTCTACAATATCGCCCGCTTGCCATAGCGGCAGCTCGGTGCCGCTTGCATGATCTGGGCGCAGTGTGATGTGGAAGGCGGCACTGCCTGCGCTGCCAGGATTTAACAGCCGACGTTCAGTCAAAATCCAGTTGCTATACCTAGGTGCTGTCCAGTCGGCTAATTCGGTATGGCCGCTAAGTACGCCAAGGTGATGTTGCCAGTGCCGTAGCGCGCCTTCGTCGCTGTTATCAACCTCAATTAAATCAAACAAAGTTTCCGCATGGTTATGCCGTAACCAATGCTCCAGCCTGTGTCCAAAAGCGCAATAGTGTTGGTAGTTGCGGTCACCCAGCGCCAGAATGCTGTAGCGTAATTGTGTGATTGGCAGAGTTTGGCTCATCAACTTGCGTGCAAATCCGGCTGCGCTATCCGGCGCATCGCCTTCTCCCGTGGTGCTGACGACAAATAAAATACGTTCAGCTTGTTGTAGTCGGCTCGCATCGATTTGTGCGATAGAAAGTAGCTCTACCGCCATGCCGCCAGCTTGCAAACTCTGCGCGGTCTGACGCGCCAGTTGTTCGGCATAACCGGTCTGGCTGGCATGCACGACGAGTATTTTTTTTGCGTTATTTGCTACGTCTGTAGTATTGATGTTGCTCACGAAAGTTGCAGAGGCGATCGCGATGCGACGGCGATGCCGCTGCAAGATGGCAGCGCAAAAAAGTATATAGGCGATGACGACTAAAACTGCCGTCAGATTACGCTGTGTTACTGCACTTAGCGGATGATATTGCTGAGATTGGCTAGTCCAAATAGTCCAGACAGTCCATACACTAAGCGCAGCGAGCAACAAAACACTCGTCACCCAAAAAATACTTGCGCCTAATTTTTTTAAATATGAATTCATTCTTCCAGCATCGCCATCAGGGCTTTGCTCATGTGTTCTGTAAAGGCAGGCGTATCGTCGTGCCTGGTTGCCGTATCTCTGCAAACAAATAAAGCAGCAACATGTAGTTGATTGGCATACGCCATCCCTTGTTCTAATCCCATGACTGTCATGGCGGTGGCCAGCGCATCGGCGATCATACATTCTGCATGCAGCACGGTGACTGCAGCCAGATTATGTGTCACCGGATAGCCTGTACGCGGATCAATGGTGTGGGAAAAACGTTGTCCTTCGTAGTCAAAATAACGACGGTAATCGCCTGATGTGGCGATGGACAATCCATGCAGTGCAACGATGCTGGCAGTGCTAGTCGTTTGCGCTTGCGCTTCTGTTTGTACTTGTTCTAGCTCTACCCACCAAGGTGTGTTGTCCGGTTTAGTGCCCAAGCCACGCAATTCTCCGCCGACTTCGACCAGATAACTGAGTACGCCTTGCGCTTCTAAATATCGCGCTATCTGATCAACGCCAAAGCCTTTGGCAATCGAAGATAAATCAATCGACAAACCACCCGTCTGATACACATTGTGCTTCAGACGATCGACTTGTAATTTTTGATAACCGGATTGTCGTCGTGCTTGCTCCAATACTTCCTTACTTGGAATTTGTCCGGCATTTTTATCAGGACCAAAACCCCAAAGATTAACTAAGTGTCCGATGCTAGGGTCATACGCGCCGGCTGTCTGCTGTGCGATAAATAAACCATAATCCAGCACTTTAAAAAACTCTGGCGGCAGCACATGCCAGCTCCCGGCTGCTGCCTGATTAAAGCGACTGATATCAGAATCAGCCAGCCAGGTACTCATCTGCGCGACTACCTTATCTAGCTCTTGTTGCATGCCATTCTGGAGTTGTGCTGCGCTGCTATGTTGAGGGCGTACCAGTTTGACTGCCCATGTGGTGCCCATAGTCGCACCAGAAAAATCTTCTATGCACGCACCCACAGACAATGCCGCTGGCATTGTCATGTGGGTAGGAATAAAGACATGCGTCATGCCGTTGAAATTCAGTTGAAGTTCAGTTGAAGTTCAGTTATAAACTGATGCGCTAATTAAAAATAACATTCGATTATTGCGGCAGAACTTCCAGTGTCGCTGAATAATTTGCCCGTCGTTCTTTAGCGCCTTTGACCGTTGATTTGTCATCTTTAACCGAGGCTTCTAGCCAATACATACCAGCCGTTTTCCAGGTAATCGTCAGCTTGCCATCTGCATCGGTCGTCAAGGTTTGTTCGCCTAAATTCTGGCGATAACGAATGCCGCCCGGAATGACGCTAACACTGACATTGGCGGCGGGTTTGCCATCTAATACCAGACGGAAACTGGCGTTCTCACCGGCGACCAGATCATTCGGATGCGTAATCGCTTGCATTTCTAATCCTTTGCCGGTGACTTCTAATGCTTTTGTGCTCGGCTTGCCGTTGGTGACAAAGGTTTCGATCCGGCCTTGCATCTGGCTGATGACGACATCTTCTGCATCTGCAGGGATTTCTTTGCTGATGTTTTCTGCTGCGCCGCGCCAGCGTTTTGGTACACCTTTATCTTTGTAGCTGGCAAACACCGCGTTGTTGAGCAAGCTTATTTTGTAGGTGCCGATTTTTTCCAGATGCAGATCAAAGCTGCTGCGTAGTTTGCCTGTATTGGCGTTTTCTTCTTTGGCGTTGCTGCCATCCGGTGCCGTGATCAATAAGCTGTCTAGCTTTAGCGGCTGATGATCCATGAAGAAGACATCCGTAGCCGCGGCTGCATCAATGCTGACCCATGGCGCATTGCCTGCGGTAATAGTCGATGTCGGCAATAAGAAAGCGCGATGCGCCTGTGCCGCCAGTGGCAAACTGAGAGCGAGTGAAGCTAGTGATAAAGCGATGATTTTGGTAGCGGGTTTCATACTATTCCTTGCAGATATTGAATGTGAAGTAGCGCATCAATCGAGATGCAAATTAAGATGCAGTGTTAAATAAATGCACACCGAGATTGCAACTCAGAGTAAAGCGTAGCACTTAAGGTTTGACGTTGAGTGCAATTGCGCCCAGCTCATTGCTACCTTGTGCTTTGGCATTTTGTTCTGTCTTACCACCCCATTGGAAAGGTACTTTGACCACTTCACGCCCACCACCTTCACGCGCTGCTTCTGTCACTAACTGGTAGTCGCCAGCTGGCAGTTTGGCTAAAGCACCTTTGTCGCCTGCAAAATTCAGCGTGTATTCACCCACGACACGGGTTGCACCACTCACACCATCCACTGGCAATTGCAAATCGCGTCCGCTACGACGCCACCATTGACGTAAATCTTTTAAATATTTTGAGGCCTTCGTTATCGCGCTTTTTTAAGTCATACCAAACAGCCAGATTGCCAGCGAAAGTCTGATCGGATTTTTCTATCCACATCGCAACATACGGACGGTGATACTCAGCCACATTCAGGCGCGGTACTTCTAATTTAACGGTCAGATCAGCAGCCATGGCAGAACTGCCCAACAAACTGGTGATGGCAAAAGGGAGCAACTTACGCATACAAAAAACCTCTTGGTAAATAAAATACAGTTAACGATGATCGCTATTCATTGAAGATATAGCGGATTGTGCAGGTAAATTAGCTGGCGGCTGAGCTGGCGTAAGTAAAACAAAATCAATACATCAATGCATAAACAGAATCGCCAACAATAGCGGAAGCACTAATCCTAAACCGACAATGGGCCAGGTAATAGGGCGATTGCCTGCATGCATTTTGAGCAAAAACAATCCGGTGATACAAAAAATCAGACAGGCAACTGCGAAGATGTCGATAAACCAACTCCATGCACTGCCGGTATTGCGCCCTTTGTGTAAATCGTTGAAATAGGCAATCCAGCCGCGCTGGGTTTTTTCATATTCCAACTCGCCTGTGTCCAGCGCAATACGTAGCCAGGCATCGCCGCCGGGGCGCGGCAAGGATACGTACACTTCCTCCGGCGACCATTCAGCTGGTTGATCGCCGACGCTGATGGACTGCTGTTGATCCAGCCATTGCCTCAGATCGTCGGGCAGGGGATCTTGTGCGTCTTTGCCGTCTTTAGCGCTGTGCTTAGTTTGTTTTAATGTTGCCAGTATCGCCGCAGGAATTTGACCGGATTTTTTGGTGACTTGGGGATGCGCCTCAATTTGGGCGGAATGATTGAGCGTGATGCCGGTCGTAGCAAACATCAGCATGGCGATCAAACATAATGCTGAGCTGATCCAATGCCATTGGTGCAGATGCCGCAGCCAGAAAGCGCGCGTGCTTTGTTGGCCAGCGATCGATTTGCTTGTTGGCATAAGCGGCGTGATTGGCTTGCTTAAATTCGTGGATTGCTTGGACTGCTGTTTGGACTCGTCAGTGAGTTCGTTTGTCCTGGTGTTGCCCGTCATGTTTGTGCGTTGCCATTCAAATCAATATTATAAATGCGAATAATTCTCATTATATCTAGTAAGGCTGAACTTAGGCAATAGGTTTGCTGTTTTTTATTCTTCTATTTTTATCGGTGATATTTTTTACCTTTTCAATATACTCCCCATTTATTTTATTAAAAATGTCATATTATCCAATGATCCTTTGGACAATTTAAATATACTGGCTATGAGTATATTTTTTATCTTGCTTGTATATTGTCCGTATCTTGTTTCTAAATATCAGTGACTTGATCAGCCCGAGGATTGTCACGCTCGATTCAGGCCAAATTAAACCCAGATTTTCCATTGGAACAACGCCAGTCAGTTCGCCAAAGGCACACTTGTCGCTGTAGCGCTCCCACCCAAATCGCGGTGGTGCTATCCATCTAAACACCGCACGCCGTCTGCGTTTTTTGCGAAGTGGTAGCGGTCTAATGGAAAATCTGGGTTAAAGCCTGAATCGCTCATTCATTTGCGACGCGGTGCTGCTAAAGCGCGTGTGTTTGCCGATCTTGCGTTACTGTGGTTTTCGATCGCCGAGATCGTTCCGGTGTTCTGCGCTTTTTACGCTTTGACAGTTTGTCCGTCCAGAAGTTTAAAGACCACCACGACTTGCGATAATTTTTCTGCCTGTTCATGCAAACTCGCTGCCGCCGCCGCAGCTTGTTCTACCAACGCGGCATTTTGCTGCGTCATTTCATCCATTTGAGTAATGGCTTGGTTGACTTGTTCTATGCCAGTGCTTTGTTCGCTGCTGGCGGACGTGATCTCGCTCATGATGTCGGCAACACGTTTAACTGAACTGACGATCTCGGTCATGGTTTCGCCTGCTTTCGCGACTAACACACCGCCGGCATCGACTTGATCTGCGGAGTCGTTGATCAGCGATTTAATTTCTTTCGCTGCGGATGACGAGCGTTGCGCCAGATTTCTGACTTCATTCGCAACTACCGCAAAACCGCGCCCCTGTTCTCCCGCGCGGGCCGCCTCTACCGCCGCGTTCAATGCCAGGATATTGGTTTGGAAAGCGATGCTCTCAATCACAGAAATAATATCGGTGATCTTGAGCGAACTTTGTTTGATTGATTCCATTGTCTCAACCACTTGCGCTACGACTTGTCCGCCTTTGCCTGCCACCTCCGATGCCGACAACACCAGTTGATTAGCCTGCCGCGCGCTGTCTGCATTTTGCTTAACGGTCGAGGTTAATTCTTCCATCGAGGACGCGGTTTCTTCCAGTGAACTGGCTTGCGATTCTGTGCGTGACGACAGATCGGAATTGCCAGAAGCAATCTCGCGCGAGGCAACCGTGATCTGATCCGAGCCTTGCCGGACATTACTGACGATGCCTGCCAAGCCTTGGCTGACGCCATTGATGGCTTGCATTAACTGACCGATTTCATCCATGCGTCCCACATGCAATTGTTTGGTCAGATCGCCAGCGGCAAGTTGCTGCGATACCTTCGTTGCCTGGATCAAAGCACGACTCACCATGTAGCTGACTGCTTTATGAATGATCTAGGCCGTACCAGCTAAAGCCAGCACACCAAATAACAGATACCAGTTGCGCAACTCGGTGAGCGCCGGCGCGTGCTGCTCGCTGACAGCGATTACGGCTGAGCTAAACATCCAGACATATAAACCCATAATGCAAGTGATTACGCCAAACGTCATCAAGGCCACTTTGCTGGCGACACTCATTTGATGGACTTCGCTGACATCAATGCCGACAAATAAAACTGCAATCAATCGCCCGCTGCTATCCAGCACCGGGTCATATTGCGTCATATAAGGCTTACCAAATAATGAGGCGTAACCAACGTAAGATTTACCCGACATGACCAGCGCATAACCCGGATGCGCGCGGTCTAACGTCGTACCCAATGGGCGCTCACCGTTGGGCTTTTTAATCGAAGTCGTAATCCTGATCAGGTCGTCGCCACTTTTGACGAACACCGTAGCCGACACGCCAGTTTCAGCAGTAAATTTATCCAACAATCCAAAGTTCAGATTTAAATCAGTCGAACCGCTTTTTAACGCTGGCGTCAATTTGCCCATCACATCAACCGAACGACCCGCGTCGACCGTGATACTGCTATGTAAACCCTGCCGAAGTTTTGTTGCCGCCTGACCCACTTGCTTTCTTAGGGACGTAAATTTTTTCATGGATAAGTTCTTTCGCTTGAAACTGGGCTGTGGAAATCTGGCTGGGCTTTACTGCGAAATTGGTTTGGACAGCGTATTCGTGAATATTGATAACATTAAAACTTTTATAACTCTGTCATGTTTTACCTGAAAATACAACTATGTAACAGAGTGTAATTGCAATATTTTATGTCTATGGTGTTATTCAAACACTAAAAATAGTTAACCATAAAAAAACCCATTCGTTTGATATGTATCAATGAGTACGGGTTGTTACTTATGCATACTTCGGATGTCTTACAAGTTACCGTGACCGCATCTGCTGCCATCGCTTATTCCGTATCAGTTAGTTTGACGCTGCGTGCATTGTTGCTAACGACGAGATGACCTTCTCAATCGAGATGCCGAGCGCTTGTCAGCTTCACGATCGTGATTAAATCTCCACACTAAGCGCGTTAATGCACAAAGAAATAGCGTTTTGGCGATATAGCATGAGCTCTTCAAACGATATGAACCGATATCGCAGTCGCACAATCGTTCCAGTGCACCAGCGTGTCACAAAGACAAATAACTGATCGGATAGGCATCGTCATGTTGGACAAGTCAGTCTTCCTAAAGTACAAGTGGAAAATAGTGGCTGGCTTGATTGTCGCCAGCTTGTTTTTCGCCTTTTTGACGATCTGGTGGCGTGGACCACAAGTCTCCGTAGTCAGCGTTGTACGGCGAGATTTTGTTCAGTCAGTGGTCGCCAGCGGCCATGTCGAGACCCCGCACCGGGTCGATATCGGAGCACAAATCACAGGCACCGTCGTCAGAGTGCCTGTGATCGAAGGGCAAATGGTAAAAGCGGGCGAAGTCCTAATTGAGCTTGATACGGCAGAGTTGCTTGCAAATGAGCGTCAAGCGCGATCTGCTTCAGTACAAGCGCAGACCCGTGTCCGTCAGTTGCGTGAGGTTCAGGCGCCAGTTGCCGAGCAGGCTTTGCGTCAGGCACAAGTCAGTCTGGATAATGCAAAAGCGACATTGAAGCGTAATCAGGATTTATTCCAGCAGGGCTTTATTGGAGCAGCTGCTCTGGACGATGTGCGTAAGGCGGCTGAACTTGCCGATGCGCAGCAACGGACTATGCAAAAGCAGTTAGAAACGACACGTCCATCGGGTAGTGATTTTGCCTTGGCAGAAGCGAATCTGATCGGTGCCAATGCCAACGCAGATGCAGCGAGCGCGCGCGTCAAATACGCAAGAATCATTGCTCCTGTGGGTGGGATATTAATTAGTCGTGCGGTTGAGGTGGGTGATGTAGTGCAGGCCGGTAAAGTCTTAATGACCTTATCTCCAGATGGACGTGCACAATTGGTTGTACAAATTGATGAGAAAAATCTTCGCTTGTTAGTCTTGAATCAAACAGCGATTGCTTCTGCAGATGCATACCCTAAGTTGCTTTTTCCGGCAGCATTGGTCTATATCAATCCCAGTATCAATGTTCAGACCGGAGCGGTTGAAGTCAAACTCGATGTATCGAATCCGCCTCAGGTATTAAGACAAGATATGACGGTCTCGGTTGATATTGAAGTCGCACGCCGGCCTCATGTGTTATTAGTTCCTGTCAGCGCTTTACTAGAAAGTGACAAAGCTCCTCCATCTTTGTTGAGAGTAGAGCAGCACCATGCCATACGACGTACGGTCAGTACCGGTCTTCGTAGCGGAGGATTGGTTGAAGTACTCAGCGGTGTGGATGAGGGCGACCTCGTTCTTGCATCACCTGGCACGATCAAGTCAGGCGCGCGGGTACGGGTCATTGCATCCGGCACGGTGATGAGCAGCCCGGTGTCGAATTCAGCCGCGAGTCTGCCAGCCAATTCAGCCAATAAGCCAGTAGCACAATGAGGAGCGAGTGATGTTAACAGCCTGGCTTCCATTTGAATGGATTGTTGCTATTCGCTTCTTACGGGAGGGGCGGCTACAGACTGTATTTATCATTGCAGGCGTTGCTATCGGGGTTGGCGTAATTGTGTTTATGTCCGCTTTGCTCAGCGGCTTGCAGTCTAACTTTATCAAGCGTGTTTTATCAGCACAAGCCCATATTCAACTATTACCTCCGCAGGAAGTCACCCGTCCGTTACGACCAGTTGTAATTTCAGCGAATACCGAAGTCGAAGGCGCGATTATTCAACCACCCTTGCAAAGAATAAAGTCGATTGATCAATGGCAAGCCGTGGCAACACAGATACGTGCCATGCCCGATGTCCTCGTGGTATCGCCTGTCGCTGGCGGATCGGCTCTGGTGGTACGCGGCAGCGTCAGTCATGCGATTACGGTCAGCGGGATCGAGCCTGACTTGTATTATCGGATAGTGGATATCAATGACAAAATAGTACGAGGAAAATCGAGTATTTTAGGGACAGAGATACTGATCGGGACAGAATTAGCCAGCGACTTGGGCGTCGACGTAGGGGATAAATTATTGATTTCGACAGCGAGTGGTGCGACCAGCACGCTCACAATTTCAGGGATTTTTGATTTGGGGAATAAAGGCGCAAATCAGCGCAATACGTTTATCGCATTACATACCGCGCAAAGCCTGTTGGGTTTACCAGGCGGCGTGTCCAGTCTTGAAGTCACTGTGCGCGATGTTTATGCTGCGGAAGTGATTGCGCAACAAATTACTGCCGCGACCGGTGTAGAGGCAGACAGCTGGATTAAAACCAGTGCCCAATTTTTTGCCGCCGTCAGTGCGCAAACTACTGCCAACACGGCAATACGGTTTTTTGTTGGTTTGTCGGTCGCGTTCGGGATTGCGAGTGTGCTGGTTGTCGTGGTGGTTCAAAAGTCACGAGAGATCGGAATACTGCGCGCCATGGGGATTTCTCAAGGACAAATACTCAGAGTGTTTTTATTGCAAGGCGGCGTACTTGGTCTCGGCGGTGCGGTCGCAGGCTGCGCTATTGGTGCTATGGCCTTGGTGTTGTGGCAGCGGTACGCGCGAAATGCGGACGGCACGGCCTTATTCCCCCTACAGTTTGATCCGGCTTTATTCATTACCGCATTATTATTGGCAACGATGACCGGACTGCTCGCCGCTTTTGCCCCTGCTTTAAGAGCGGCTCGTCTTGACCCGGTGGTGGCAATCGGTGGCTGATATGACCTCTGCATCCAACGTGACTAATCCCCTTCCGGAGTTGCCTGCTTCCCCGGAAAAATTGCCAGTTGGCGACATCGTTGTACAACTACGTGGCGTCCGAAAGACATTCAATATAGGAACCCCGATTGCGACAGAAGTACTGCATGGTATTGATCTCACCTTACATCAAGGTGAATTTTGTGCCGTAATGGGACCCTCCGGTTCTGGCAAAAGTACCTTGCTCAATATCGTCGGGCTACTGGATCGTCCGTCAGCAGGAACCATCGCGATCTGTGGCGAAGAGACGACTGCACTTGATGACAAAGCGGTGACTCGTTTGCGAGGTCACAATATTGGTTTTGTCTTTCAATATCATCATCTGATTACCGCATTCACTGCGCTCGAAAATGTCATGATGCCGATGCTAGGTGCGGAGGAATTTCTGAACAAGCAAATGCAGGAGCGCGCAGCAGCTTTACTCGGCGATGTGGGTCTGACAAACTGGCAAAATAATCTGGCGGGCAATCTAAGCGGAGGACAGCAGCAACGCGTCGCATTAGCACGTGCGCTCGCGATGAATCCGGCTTTGCTGCTAGCGGATGAGCCGACGGGTAATCTCGATACCAAAAGCGCTGATGAAGTTTTTAACTTATTACGGCGTTTTAATCACGAACAAAAAACGACTATTTTATTTGTGACCCACAATCCTGACCTGGCTAGCCGCTGTGACAAAACAATACAGGTAATTGACGGCCTGGTTACTGGTTAGCGACTATCCTTATCGTAGACCAGGTAGTGCTCATGATTCTTGCTCAGGTGCGATTGCGAGCTGGATGTGTTCGCGTTTTAACTCGGGTGCAAATTGCAAAATAAAATCCAGAATATAGCTACGCAGATAGGCACCGCGTCGTACTGCAAGTCGAGTCACGTTTGGCGCAAACAAATGACTGGCTGGCAACGCTTGTAGTGCGCTATAACGGTTGGCAATATTTCCTGCATTACCCGCATTGCCATGAGCATCGGTTTGTTTTTCTACCGCCATTTCTGCTACCAGACCCACACCTAAACCCAGAGCAACATATTGCTGAATCACGTCGGAGTCCATCGCTGTCAGCACAATGTCAGTCCGTAATCCTGCATCTTTAAATGCTTGGTCGATGTGACCGCGCCCGGTAAAGCCGACGTCGTAGGTGATTAATGGGTAATTCGATAAATCTTCCAGCGTGATCGGTGTCTGACTGACCTGAGTTTTGCGCAGCAGCGGATGGCCGTCTGGCACAACGATTACGTGGTTCCATTGATAGCATGGGAAGGAGACTAAATCTTTAAACTGCGACAGACCTTCAGTCGCAATCCCTATATCTGCCTTACCCGATAAAACCCATTCCGCAATATGTTCTGGCGAACTTTGCTGGAGTGCGATGCGCACATCGGGAAAACTATTTCTAAATCCCTGCACTACTTTTGGCAGCACGTAACGTGCTTGCGTATGCGTGGTCGCAATCGCCAGCGTGCCTTTGGTTTGATCGGAATAATCGTCACCAGCTTGCTTCAGATTTTCTGCTTCGAGCAACAGACGCTCGATAATATGCAAAATGCCTTTACCCGGTTCGGTTAAGCCAGTCAGGCGTTTGCCGTTACGCTCGAAAATATCGACGCCAAGTTCTTCTTCTAGCTCTCGAATTTGGCGACTCACACCGGGCTGCGAGGTGAATAAAACATTCGCCACTTCAGTCAGGTTATAGCCGCAACGGGCAGCTTCGCGGATAGAGCGTAATTGTTGGAAATTCATAATGTGTCTGGCAAAAAAATTAGAGAGACGTCTGATCGACAAAGACAGCCAATCGTTTGGGCTTCACTACCAATACTTCACCGACTTTGAGTTTTAGCTGGTTGTAGCGCTCGCTAGAGATCATGGCCTCCAGCAAATCGCCATTGTCGTCACGCTCCAGTTCCAGTTGCGCTAATGGTCCTATGCTGTGTACGCGGCGTAATTGCACCACCAGACCATCCGCACCGGGTGAATAGCGATCAATTTCCAGCTCGTGCGGACGGACATAGCCAATACCTGTCGCGTCACGGGTCGCTGCATGATCTGGCGCATCAAAAGCAACGCCACCAGCGTCCAAAGTACCTTCATGGATACGACCACGGAACAAGTTAACATTCCCCAAAAAGCCGTACACAAAAGGCGATGCCGGATTTTGGTAGACCGCTGCCGGTGCGCCGATTTGTTCCACCTTACCTTGATTCATTACAACGATTTTGTCGGCGACTTCCAAGGCTTCTTCCTGATCATGCGTGACAAAAATACTGGTGACATGCAAATCATCATGCAAGCGCCGCAACCAGCGGCGGAGCTCTTTACGTACCTTGGCATCCAGCGCGCCAAACGGTTCATCCAGCAGCAAGACGCGTGGTTCCACTGCCAACGCCCGCGCCAGCGCGATCCGTTGCCGCTGCCCGCCAGATAACTGCGGTGGGTAGCGATCTGCCAGCCAATCGAGCTGGACCAAGTCGAGTAATTTATGCACTTTCTCTTTAATCACAGCGTCCGAGGGGCGCAAGGCTCGTGGCTTGACCCGGAGGCCAAACGCGATGTTCTCAAAAATCGTCATGTGCTTAAACAGCGCATAGTGCTGGAACACAAAACCAACCTGGCGTTCACGCACATGCTGGGCTGAGGCGTCCTGACCATCCAGTAAAACTTGTCCTGCATCGGCATGTTCCAGTCCGGCGATGATGCGTAACAGCGTAGTTTTTCCGCAGCCAGACGGACCTAAGAGTGCGGTTAATTCACCGCTAGGAAATTCTAGCGACACATCATTAAGCGCAGTAAAACTGCCGAATTTTTTTTGTAAATGCTGAACTGCGATACTCATGACTTGCTCCTGAATTCTTACTCTTGAAATTTTCTTAATTTACTCTTGCGGAAGCGCCTGATTTTCTCGTGTTCGCCATTCAACAATCGACTTCAGCGCCAGCGTCAGTAATGCCAGCAAAGTGAGCAGTGATGCCACCGCAAAAGCCGCAGTAAAGTTGTATTCGTTATAGAGAATTTCGACTTGCAAAGGCATGGTATTAGTCTCGCCACGGATATGCCCAGACACCACCGATACCGCGCCAAACTCACCCATGGCGCGGGCGTTACATAAGATCACGCCGTATAACAAGCCCCACTTAATATTCGGTAAGGTCACATGCCAGAAGGTTTTCCAGCCAGAGGCACCGAGTACCAAAGCAGCTTCTTCTTCCTCGCTACCTTGTGCCTCCATCAAGGGAATCAACTCACGCGCAATGAAAGGGAAGGTCACAAAAATAGTCGCCAGTACGATGCCAGGCACCGCGAATAAAATCTTGATGTCGTGTTCCCGCAACCATGGACCAAGCCAGCCTTGCGCACCAAACAACAAGACATAAATCAAACCAGAAATCACAGGCGATACCGAGAACGGTAAGTCAATCAAGGTCAGCAAAAACTGTTTGCCGCGGAACTCAAATTTAGCAATCGTCCAGGCAGCGGCGACACCAAAAACCAGATTCAGCGGTACCGCAATGGCGGCGGTAATCAACGTCAGTTTGATGGCGGACAAAGCATCCGGTTCGACGATGGCCTTAAGGTAAACTTCCCATCCTTTTTTAAACGCTTCAAAAAATACGGCTGCCAGCGGAATGAACAAGAACACAGTTAAAAAAGTCAGCGCCGTGATGATTAGCAGCGCACGAACCCATAAAGGTTCTAGCGTGGCGGACAAACTAATTGCCGGTTCGATACGACGTGGTGCTGAAGTCTGAATTGGTGTCTGAACTGGCGGGGGAAACGCAATCGGGGTGCTGGTCATTATGCAGGCTCACTTTTGTTACGGTTGCGGCTCCAGGATTGCAATAAATTGATCGTTAGTAGCAAGCTAAAGGACAGCATCAGCATGACGACAGCAATGGCGGTCGCACCGGCATAATCGTATTGCTCTAATTTTGTGATCATAAACAGCGGGGTAATTTCGGACACCATAGGCATATTGCCGGCGATAAAAATCACTGATCCGTATTCACCCGTGGCCCGCGCAAAGGCCAGCGCAAAGCCTGTTAGCAGAGCCGGCAAGATGGTTGGCAAAATCACTTTGACAAAGGTTTGCCAATGACTGGCGCCCAGACTAATGGCGGCTTCTTCTAATTCTTTTTCGGCTTCTTCCAACACCGGTTGCACGGTGCGCACCACAAAAGGCAAACCGATAAACGTCAGCGCCACTAATACACCCAGCGGCGTAAACGCAACTTTGATACCTAGTGGTTCCAGATATTTTCCCAACCAGCCATTGGGCGCATACAGCGTTGCCAAGGTGATCCCGGCAACCGCAGTCGGCAGCGCAAACGGCAAATCGACCAGCGCATCAATCAGACGTTTGCCCGGGAATTTATACCGCACTAACACCCAGGCTACGATCCCGCCAAACACCACATTGATCAGCGCGGCTAAAAACGAGGCACCAAATGTCAGGCGATAAGACGCCAGCACCCGCTCCGACGTGACGGTATTCCAAAACGCCTCCCAGGTCATGGTGAAGGTTTTTAAAAAAATCGCCGACAGCGGGATCAACACAATCAGGCTGAGGTACAGTAGAGTAAATCCCAAGGTCAGATGAAAACCCGGGATAACTCTGCTGGGAGCATTGCGCTGTTTTTGCAGCTTAGGAGTGAGTGAGAATGCCATTCGTTATTACTTATTTAGCCGTTGAGGGGCAATAATGGCACTCGCTCGTTATATAGAAAACGATTTTTTTCGAATGTTGATAGACGAATTTCGTATAAAGGGCAGGATTTTTTGCGGGAAGTTACCGGTCATATAAGTATTTTGCTCAAGCAGCTTTCGCAGTCTCGTTATCGACGCCGAGGCTGGCCTTGGGTGTATCCAGCAAAAATCCCTGCAAGAAATAAGGCAAAGTCTGGTTGGCTGACAGCTCTTCTACAATCTGTGTCAATGATTGCAACTGCTGATCTGTCTCTATCCGCTTAAATATGACGCGACTACCGAGTTGATTTGCATGCTTCAATAAAGTCCGCAATGAGTCGTGTTGTGCAGACTCAGCCCCAGCGTCCTTGGCGACAACCTGGCGTACATCAATCTTGATGACATCGGGACGTATTTTTGCCATGAGCTCCAATGCCTGCAAGGTATCGCTCGCATGCACACCTATCCTAAAACCGTTACGTCGGTAATTGTCTGCTACGTGTTGCAGCATCCAGCGTTGATTAGGAATAATTTGTGGCAATTGCAAAACGATCTGCTGCTGCGGCAACTCCAGCAGATGAAGAATCCGCCGAAACGCCGCGCCATGATTACCTTCTACCGCGGTTAACAAGCGGGTGTGGATGCTTAAAAACAAATCCAATGTCGTTGCCTGCGATGACGCTTGCTGGTAAAAATTGATCGTATGCAAAATCCGGCATAAGCGATCTAGCTCTACCGACTCATCATCATTAGCGGCGTGGTCAAGCAATTTCCAGATATGTAAGCCCCCGCCATCAACAGCATAACTACGGGCATAACCATCATAAGCCACGATGTGCTGATCCAGATGAGCACGAACTGGCTGAAATGTACTCGTCAAGGTCGAATGAAAATATCGCCCCAAAGCCTGACCTTGCGCATCCAGACGGATGTGAGTGTTAGCTGGATTGGCAAGCTGTAAATGCCGCAAATATTGTTGTAAAGCAGGAGATGTCATGTTGACTCCAATGCGTATGTCGGTAAAAAATACGCTTGATATTGAATATACTCCCCACTGAATTATTAAAATATGCTCTATCGTCTAGGAATTACATGGACAATTAAATATACTAATAGGGAGTATATATATTTAGCGAAAATGGGTTTTACCAGAACACTCAGTAAAACTTTAATAAAGACGTTGCAACCAATATCGACCGTCGATGCTAGTTTTGATTGCATGCCATCGGTTATCGGTTATCGGTTATTGCTGTTTGTGCCTTGCAGAATAAAACACACTACAAAAAATCAGAACTAATCGTTTCGCGGTTGGATAGTTGGTTTGCGCATATGCGCAGAATTACACTATGTCGCAGTGGATATCTGGGATTTGCTCCAAGGACTAGGTAGAGTGGCAATTTACGCAAAACAAGCTTATAAAAATTAATCGTCTATGTAAGCGACCTAATATGACGCCGCATATACGATCCTATAAAATTACGTATCTGCTTAGTTACTCATAATGAAAACTGACTCCAAACTATGAAAACAGCACTGTTAATCATCGATGTCCAGCAAGGTTTATGCGAAGGTAAGTACACCACTTTTGAATCGCAACGTGTCATTGCCAACGTCAATATGGTGTCAAAAAAAGTGCGAGATGCAGGTGCGCTCGTGATCTTTATCCAGCATGAGTCATCATCAGGTTTACTGACATTTGGTAGCAAAGCTTGGCAACTGGCGGACGGTCTTCATATTGAGCCAAGCGACTTACGGCTTCGTAAGACTGCTTCAGATTCTTTTCATCAGACGGAGTTAGATGCTTTGCTGAAACAGCATGCGATAACTAATCTGATTATTTGCGGTATGCAGACAGAATTTTGTGTTGACACCACGGTGCGCAGAGCATTGGCGTTGACTTACCCTGTGGTCTTGGTTGCGGATGCACATACCACTGAAGATAGCGAGATTTTGACTGCCGCGCAGATCATCCGGCATCACAACCGCACCCTCACCAATATAGACAGCTTTGGGGTAGTCGCTGTTGCCGTTGCGGCGAGCGATGTGCTGATCTAACTAAGATATAAGTTAGATAAGTTATATAAGATGAGTCAGGCGTTTATGGTTTAGCGACGGTCTGTCAGTACATCGATAAAAAAAGCGCATGCAAAATTCATTTTCATACGCTTTTTTTATTTAATCAGTTCACAGTTTAAAATTGTCTTGCAGGCAGTAAAGTCCCTTCAACTTCCCCAAAACCTATCCGTGGCAAGCCTGACTTTTCCGTCCAGGCGCGCATGATGATGGAGTCGCCATCTTCCATAAATGTGCGTTGCTCGCCATTGCTTAATATCAGTGGCTGTTTGCCGCCGACACTCAGTTCCAACAACGATCCTGCTTCTTCCGGTGTAGGACCTGATTGAGTTCCTGAACCGAGTAAATCTCCAGCGCGCAGGTTACAACCGTTGACGGTGTGATGCGCCACTAATTGCGAAACGCTCCAGTAAGAATGACGGAAGTTAGAAAGCGATAAACGCTGCGCAGGCAGGCCTTGCTCACGCATAGATTTGGTTTGTAGCAAAACTTCCATCTGCACGTCAAATGCACCTTGTTCGCGCACCGCTGCAGAATCCAGATACGGTAGCGGTTGTGGATCTACCGCGTCACGTTGCCATTGCAAACGATAGGGTGCCAAAGCTTCTAGCGTAACGACCCAAGGCGAAATCGTGGTGGCAAAATTCTTCGCTAGGAAAGGTCCTAGTGGTTGGTATTCCCAGGCTTGCATATCGCGTGCCGACCAATCGTTGAGCAAACACAGACCAAACACATGCGATTCTGCATCATCAATCGCTACCGCATCGCCGATTGCATTACCTTGCCCTACAAAAATACCAATCTCGGCTTCATAATCAATCCGCTTTGCTGCGCCAAACACCGGAGTTGTCGCCGTCGGTGGCATAGTTTGTCCGACAGGGCGACGGAACTGCTGACCAGAGATCACAACCGATGATGAACGACCATGGTAGCCAATCGGTACCCATTTGTAATTGGGCATCAGTGGATTATCAGGACGGAATAATTTACCCACAGCCGTCGCATGATGGATGGAAGTGAAAAAATCGGTATAGTCACCGATGTGTGCAGGCAGAGCATATTCCGCATTTGCTTGCGGCACTAAAGCACTTTTCAATAAATCTTGTTGCGACATGCCTTCACGCAGCGCTCGCGATAGTTGCAGACGTAATGTTGTCCAGGTCGCGTTGCCTAATTCCATCAAGGCATTTAAGTGAGTACTGCGGATCGCCTGATCAAATGCCGTCGATTTTAACGTTGAAAAAACGCCTAGCGCATATGCTGCTGCGAGATCCAAAATCTGATCACCAATCGCGACACCGATACGGAAATTTTCTGCAGTCCCTTTCTTGCGGAATACGCCATAAGGCAAATTTTGTATCGGAAAATCGCTGTTGATATCATTCGCAGAGGTGACCCAGCTACGCAAGTTAATATCGTGGGTTTCATTCAATTGCAGAGTCGCTTGATTGCTCATATTGAGGTTCCTATTTGGATATCGTTAGGCTTGATTGGGATTGAAATTTTTCTTGATACCCATCCAGCATTGGTAGTAATCGGCTTGCAATTGCGGAGACGTCATTGCCGCACGCGTCGGTTTGATGATGGTACGAGTCTCGATCATAAAGGCCATGGTATCAGCGATCTTATGCGGTGCGCTGGTGTCGGCCTTACTGGCTTTGTCAAACGTACCAGCATCCGGGCCATGACCACTCATACAATTATGCAAGCTAGCGCCACCGGGTCTGAACCCTGCGGATTTAGCATCATACTGGCCGTGGATTAAGCCCATAAATTCGCTGGCGATATTACGATGGAACCAGGGCGGGCGGAAGGTATTTTCTGCTGCTAGCCAGCGCGGTGGAAAGATCACAAAGTCGATCGTATCAACGCCCGGTGTATCACTGGCAGATTGCAAGACTAAAAAAATCGACGGATCGGGATGGTCATAACTGATAGAGCCGATGGTATTAAAGTGCCGCAAGTCATATTTGTAGGGCGCAAAATTACCATGCCATGCAACGACATCCAGCGGCGAATGGCCGATTTTGGCAGACCACAAATTGCCACTAAACTTAGCCAGCAATTCAAAATCACCTTCGCGGTCTTCATAGCTCGCATGCGGAGTCATAAAGTCGCGTGGGTTTGCCAGGCCGTTGGAGCCTATTACGCCCAGATCCGGTAGCTTAAACGTGGCGCCAAAGTTCTCGCAAACAAAGCCACGCGCGGCACCTTCCGGCAGCGTGATTTGAAACCGGATACCACGCGGGATGACAGCGATTTCTTGTGGTTCAATATCGATGACGCCGAGTTCAGTTTTAATGTGCAAACGACCTTGTTGCGGAATAATCAGTAACTCTGCATCAGCATCATAAAAAAACCGATCACTCATATCGAGATTCGCCGCGTACAAATGGATAGCACAACCGCTTTGTGCGTCCGCTGAGCCATTCCCCGCCATCGTCATCCACGAGTCAATAAAATCAATTGCTTTATCCGGCATCGGCAACGGATCCCAGCGTAATTGATTGGGTGTCGATGGTACCTGATCAAACTGATTGGTCATCGCGCCATTATCAATTTGTACGAAGGGCTGATGCATTGCCGCTGGCCTGATCCGGTACAACCATGAGCGGCGATTGGAATGGCGCGGTGCGGTAAATGCCGTGCCAGAAATTTGTTCGGCATACAAGCCATACGCACACTGCTGTGGTGAGTTCTGATTTTTAGGCAATGCGCCAGGCAAGGCTTCGGTAGCGAATTCATTCGCAAATCCGGTTTGATAGCTGCGCTGGACAGAAGAATAGGCAGAATCAGCGGAATGTTCTTTAATGTGGGGCATGACAGTTCCTATAGAAATAAGCGCAATTTTGATGTGACATCAATATAGTCCAGCTAGTCAAAACCTGCGACATAAATACAAAAATGTACTACATTCATAAAATCAATAATGGTTGAAAACTTTTTAAGCGATTTTTAAATGATAGAACCGAAAGACATAGACCTGAACTTACTGGTAATTTTTCAGGAAGTATTTCAGGACAGGCAAATTTCATCCGTCGCAAAAAAGCTAGGACTATCCCAACCCGCTGTTAGTAACGCGCTGGCAAGGCTGCGCCGTACTTTTGATGATGAATTATTTGTCCGTACGGCGCTTGGGATGCAACCCACGCCCTTAGCCATCAGCTTTGCCGAGCCAATCGCTAGCGCTTTAGAAAATATTCGCCGGGCATTAAATCAACAAGAGAGTTTTGATCCCGCAAGCAGCAAACGGCAATTTACGATTGCGATGACGGATGTGGGTGAGGTTTATTTTATGCCTGTGCTGGTGGAGCGATGTCAGTTATTGGCACCACAATTACAGTTTTCTACCGTCCGCGCCAGCAGTATTGATCTGAAGTCCGAGATGGAGGCTGGTCGGGTTGATTTAGCAATTGGCGCATTTGATACGATTTCTGGCGCACTCTACCAGCGCCGACTGTTTAAACAAAATTATGTCAGCATGTTCCGTAGTAGCCATCCTTTAGCGGGTGACAAAATCAGCTTGAGTGATTTTTTAGCAGCACAACACTTGATCGTGGCATCGCAAGAGAGTCCTTACGATAGGATTAATCAAAGCTTGGATAAGGCAGGCATTAAGGCCGCAGCACATTTTTGCGTGCCACATTTTGTGGCCGTACCTTACATAGTCAGCACGACCGATCTGTTAGTGACGGTGCCGCAAAAGCTGGCCGAGCGTGCCGCAGCGCCGTTCAATTTAAAGTATGTTCGCCCGCCGCTACGCTTACCCTCTTTACAAACGAATATGTTCTGGCATCGCCGCTATAACCAGGACGAAGGTAATCAATGGTTGCGCCAGTTTATTGCAGAGCAGTTTGCTGAGTAAGTCAGCTTGTCAAACTAATGGGGTGAAAATCCTTCACCCCAGGACTGAAAGCTTTTCTGCCATCGCCATAAAGTTTTGCCCTACACTTTGTGTCTATAATTAATTGTGACGGAGAATCACCATGCCCATCATCACCTGCGTAGAAGACTTGCGTTTACTGGCAAAAAAAAGGGTGCCGAAAGCCTTTTACGACTATGCCGATAGTGGCTCGTACACAGAGAGTACATATCGCGCGAATACCGATGATCTGGCCAAACTGAAGCTGCGTCAGCGGGTTGCCATCAACGTTGATCAGCGCTCTACCCGCACGACGATGGTAGGGCAAGAAGTTGCCATGCCTGTCGCGATTGCACCGACAGGGTTGACGGGCATGCAATGGGCTAATGGCGAGATGCTGGGCGCAATCGCAGCAGAAAAATTTGGTATTCCTTTCACGCTCTCCACCATGAGTATTTGTTCGATTGAAGATGTGGCGAGCGTTACTACAAAACCATTCTGGTTTCAGCTCTATGTCATGCGCGACCGCGGCTTTGTCAAAGAAATGATACAGCGCGCAAAAAATGCAAAATGTTCCGCTTTAGTGCTGACGTTGGATTTGCAAATTTTGGGTCAGCGACATAAAGATATCCGCAACGGCATGTCAGTTCCGCCAAAACTGACGCTGGCAAATATCCTTGATCTGGCAACTAAACCAGCCTGGGCACTACGCGCATTAACTGGTCGTAAAACCTTTGGCAATTTAGTTGGACACGTCAAAGGAGGTGATGGGATTTTAACGCTGAGTCAATGGACTGCAAGCCAATTTGATCCAACCTTAAATTGGGATGACGTGGCCTGGATCAAAAAAGAATGGGGTGGCAAGTTAATTCTTAAAGGCATCTTGGACGTAGAAGACGCTAAATTAGGCGTCGCAGCCGGTGCCGATGCGATCATCGTCAGCAATCATGGTGGTCGTCAATTAGATGGCGCAATGTCGTCCATACAAGCATTGCCAGCTATTGTGGATGCGGTCGGACACTTAACCGAAGTCTGGTTTGATGGTGGCATTCGCACTGGTCAGGATATTTTAAAAGCCACTGCTTTGGGCGCTAAAGGCAGCATGGTTGGACGTGCCTTTTTATATGGCTTGGGTGCGATGGGTGAGCAAGGCGTGACTAAAATGCTGGAGATTTTGCACAAAGAATTAGATGTCAGTATGGCACTGACAGGTACTAAAGATATTCGTGAAGTTGGGCGACATAATCTGGCACAGCTGTAGAGATTTAACAGGGCGGATTACTGAAAAATCGCTACACAGAAAATATCTGTGCAGCGATTTTTGCTATTGTCTTGTTATAAATCGGAGCGATATCAATTCGTGATATCGCTCCGATCTTTTAAGCCGCTTCTAATTCCGCTTGTTTGACGATATGCAAGTTATCGCCATCAATTGCAATTTTTCTTGGCTTATATACTTCAGGTACTTCGCGAACTAATTCTATATTCAATAAGCCATTATCTAGTTTGGCACCAATCACTTTGACGTGATCTGCCAGGCGGAAACGGTGCTCAAAATCACGCGCTGCAATACCGCGGTGTAAGAAGGTGGATTGGGTCTCATCCTTCTGTTTTCGACCAACAATTTTTAAGGTGTCTAATTCGCTTTCCAACTCTAGTTCAGAGCGCTCAAAACCAGCGACAGCCATCGTGATGCGGTATTTATCTTCGCCGATCAATTCTATGTTGTAAGGTGGATAGCTGGGGGCTGCATCAGTACGTTGCGCTTCATTAAATAAATGCGCTAAACGGTCAAAACCAATGGCAGAACGGTACAGTGGGGCAAAGTCAAAATTACGCATGATATATCCTCGAAATAAAAGTAAGCGATATGAAAAAAAACTATTTCAGCTCCATGCTGAATAAGCTAGCAAGCCTCTGTTGAGCACTTGCTGATACGGATATGGGCACACTGTTTTAGAATTTCAAGACTTTATTTTTTCAAAAATTTTTCAATCAGATTTATTATTTTTATTAAATAATTTTATCGTTGATTTATTTCATATTTTTGTAATGAGTAAATTGATGCTTCGGTTATCTATTGCCTGAAGCGGAACGAATGGATTTACAATCACGTCCGACATTGGAATTACAATTAATTAAAAAATTTTATGGCAAAACTTTATTTCAGATATTCAGCAATGAACGCAGGTAAATCTACTGCCATGCTACAAGTCGCTCATAACTATGAAGAGCAAGGACAAAAAGTGCGTCTGTACACGGCGGCAATTGATCATCGTTACGGTCAGGGCAAAGTGACATCACGTTTAGGCCCGCAGCGTGATGCGGAGATATTTGATGCCGACTACGACTTTTTACAAGCCATCCCGCAAGTCAATTGTGTGTTGGTAGACGAAGCACAATTTTTAACAGCGGCTCAGGTACGTCAGTTGCATCAGCTCGCACAAGTCAAAGGCGTACCGGTAATTTGCTACGGTTTGCGTAGTGATTTTATGGGCGAGCCATTTCCTGGATCGGCTTATTTATTGACACTTGCCGACGATATTGAAGAGCTAAAAAATATCTGTGCGTGCGGGAAAAAAGCCACTATGAATATTCGTCTGGATGCCAATGGCAAGCGTGTTAAAGCGGGTGAGCAAGTAGCGATTGGTGGCAATGAACGGTATCAACATGTATGCGGAAAATGCTTTTATTCTTGAGAAATTTTCTTCTGCTTAGCGCCTGTGCGATTTCCTGTAATACGTAAAAATACAAACGGAAATAAAAATACGCAGTAACAATTCGCAACACTTTACCTGTCAACAGAAACTAAGCGAGTGGCGTTTGAGAGATACGTAGATTGACTACGTGAAGTAAATAAAAGCCGATAAAGGCAAACACACTCAAGAACAGGATTAATCATGAACAAGCTGATCACCACACTCGTCGCTACTACTTTCGTCATGGGTACAGCGTTCGCCCAAACAACTACGACAGCGAAACCTGTAGCGCCATCTGCATCGGCCTCTGCTAGTGCTAGTGCTTCAGTCGCTGCCTCTACCACCACAGCACCAGTCGTTGGCAAAGCTGCTACGGCTTCTTCTGCTACCCATATCATTAGCAAAACAGCGAGTGCAACGACACCAGCTGCATCTGCTCCGATTGCAAAAATAACGCCAGCGTCGGAAGAGAAGTTAGATGCGAAAACTGAGGTTAAACAATCTGAGCCTAAGCATAAAACTCATGCCAAAGCGAAAGACGTAAAAACTGAGGATGTAAAACCAAAACCAGCTCAGTAATTAGTTCAAGAATGTATTTGTATTTTACTAAGTGTACTTTGTTAAATAAATTGCATTAGACGCGACTTTTTAACTCAGTCCACAACAAAAATCCGGCGCTTTAAACGCCGGATTTTTTATTTATATATTTATATTATTTAGACTGCTATTTACATAAATAACATTTTATTACCAAATAAAATTGCAAAAAAAGTTTAAATCAAGGCCAAAACTACATAAAAAATGGGTTTTTACAGAGAATTCCAAAAAAAATCCAAATTCTTGTCAACCAAGATGGGGAGATAAACGCTTTTAGCTACGAGGATAAGACATTTCTGTAACAGAAATGCTCCGATAAATAGGGAGTACTTACAAATGATCTACGAATTATTAATCCGCTCTTCTGGACAAAATACAGCGTCATCCAACAATCTGGTTTGGATCGATGCAAATTTATCGACACGATCATTTGAAAAATGGCTCACAGATCGCTCCCTGTTAAATAAAACTGGTAACGCACCAGTTGCGCGCTGGAGCATCATGCAAACCGACAGACCAGCTCATTTCAAGCTTGACAGAGATACAGCGGCGCTGGAGCACCACATCTCTGAACTGATCAACGGTAATCAAGTCATCAAAGCCGTACCTGATGCGTTGAAAGCCTTAAAGGCGTTCCAGTTAGCATCCGTCACGAAAGAGCTTGCTGAAGTTTTTTAATCAGGGCTTACGCAAAGACGTCCCAGCGGCGTCATGCATCCTAAGTTGATCTTCTTCTCAGAGCAATTTTACGTAAGCCCGGCCGGTTCGTTTCAGGTTTAGTTCATTTCAGATATGTGTTCAGTCTAACTTGTCTGATTAATTAAAAATCCCTCATCGCATGTTGAGTGCCGTGGGGGATTTTTAATGCCTGCAATTCGCACAATAAAAAGTCGGACAATTATATTTAATTGTCCGACCAGCGATATCAAATCAAATTTAAATTAATTTCAAATTAATTATCTTTATGACCTCTGCCATGGTCATCTCCTCGGCCATGATCGTCATCTCTGCCTTTGCCGTGACCCCGGTCATGATCCCTATCAAAGTCTCTGCGATCATCGCGGTAGTCTCTTCCGTGTTCATGTTCTCTGTAGCGCGGCACATAGACATCGCGGTACCAACGTTCTTGCACAAAATAGACTGGCTGGCCGCAGGCATTATAGTTGCCGCAATATTTACGCCAATTTTTTTGATGTCCAGGTGGTACGTATAAGTACATTGGTTCTCTAACGACACCTACGGGTGCTGCATAGATCACTGTTGGCCTGCTGTAAACGACTTGTGGGCCTGGTACGCTGCCTATATCAATGCGACCGTACATACCTGGCTGCGCGATGTTGATGGAGACGCCGATGTCCGCAGCAAACGCAGATCCGGTTGCTGCGATGATGGACGTTACTGACATCGCTAGTATAAATTTTTTCATCATTTCTACCTCATACGCCTTGCGGCAATATCTATACAACGTTACCCAAACACATCCGTTGACCTAATAACGATTGCTGCTTCTGTTATGTTAGATGAATAGACTGCATAAAGTTCAGTCCTAGATGCATTTGTACAAGAGACGCGCAATAAAAATGCAAATGGTGTGTACTGCGAATGGTTCGCGCTACACACCATAGGAGAGCAACATAGTAGTCGCTAAGCAATAAATTCGACTACTAGGATCTCTAAATTAATAACAAATGCGTCAAAAATCAGCGCAGCATTTGACCAATTATTTTGGCATTAAAACTGTATCAATCACATTGATTACGCCATTAGATTGATACACGTCATACGTGCTGATATTGGCTGTGTTGCCGCTTTCATCCATGACTGCAATATTGTGTTTTCCGTTCATGGTGAACATCAATTTACCACCGCTTGCCGTTGGCAAAGTTGCTTTACCGGACTGCTTGGTGATCTCGCGTTCGAGCGCCATAAAATCATACTTACCTGGCACCACATGGTAGGTCAAAATTTTTGTCAGTGTTGCTTTGTTCTCTGGCTTGACCAATGTTTCTACTGTGCCTGCCGGTAGTTTGGCGAAGGCTGCATTGGTTGGTGCAAATACGGTGAAAGGACCTTTGCTTTTCAGTGTATCGACCAGGCCGGCTGCTTTGACAGCCGCGACTAATGTTGTGTGATCTGCGGAGTTGACGGCATTGTCAACGATGTCTTTACTTGGAAGCATACTTTGACCACCGACCATCACGGTCATGTCAGCAGCATAGCTGGCACCGAACGTCATCATGGATGCTACGAACAGAATTGCTGGGCTAAATTTACGCATGTCTATCTCCTGAAGAATTACTTGTGCATGATTGCCTAATCATTTACGCGAGCAAGGATCAATCGGATTCAAGAAATAAAAAAATAAGTGATTTAACTCTATAAAAAACGGCATCGTTACTCTAATAAAAATCAGTCGTTTTTTTATTGAAGATAGAAAATATCCATTTGAATTTCCTATCTATTGATGGATATACTAGTAGAGAGTATATATTAATTGTCCACGTATTATTTGGACAGTGAAGGGTTTTTTATAAAATTGATAGGGAGTATATTGAATTAACTGAAATTAATCTCAATTAAAAGAGCGTAAATTTGTGATGATATTTGAGCGCTAGTTGTCCTTAATTAGCTGAGAAAAATATATTCGTAAAAACAAAATCTAAGTGCATTTTTTTAGCCTATTTTTGATAAAAATTTCTCAGTTTTACCAGGGTAAAAAATCACCGCGATAGTCTAAAAACTGCCCAGAATTTTCTGGCATAAGTTGATCAATTACTGTGAGCAGACGTGTCGCCGCGGTGGAAGGCGTTTGCACCTCCAGCCCCGTTTTACTGAATGGCGATGACAAAGATGTTTGTACCGTGCCCGGATGCAGCGCGACGCAAATTGCTTCGGGCTGGCGTCGATTTAATTCTATCGCCGCGGTGTGCACGAGTTGATTTAAAGCAGCTTTAGAGGCGCGATAACTATACCAGCCACCTAAGTGATTATCGCCAATGCTACCGACCTTGGCTGACAACGTGGCGAATACCGATTTGCCTTCGCGCGGCAGTAGAGGGAGTATGTGCTTCATCAACAAAGCGGGACCAATCGCATTGATTGCAAATGATTCCATCATGTGTGCAGGATCTAGTTGTCGCCAGCTTTTTTCTGGTTGCATTCCATCGCGTTGCAAGAGTCCTGTTGCATCAATAATTAAGCGCGGTACGCCAACGCTTGCGATGTATTCCGCGCAGCTTGCAATCGAAGATTCTTCCAGTAAATTTAGTGCAGGAAAACTGCTACGGCTAAGGCCAATAACTGTTTTAAAAGTGCCGTTGTTTTCTAATGCAGACAGGAGTGCGCTGCCAATGCCGCCGGTCGCACCAATCACCACACAAACGCTGTCTTGTGGAAATGAATTCATCATTATTTTGGGTCTGTAGTGACTTTTTTCGTTGATCTGATCAACGTTCAGAAATCAACATTCAGAAATCAACGTTCGGAGATCAAAATTGGTAAAACCTTGATCCCCGAACGCATTAATGTCACATGTCAGTGATTATCGTCACTTGGCTTAATCAGGCTTTTTTATTCCATGCACTGCACCAGCCTTTGGCATTTACCTGCTTGCCACCGACTGCACCGCACACAGCCCACGCATCGGTACTTTTACCTTGGAATAATTGGCAGCCAGCGCAATTGCTGTTGGCGACTTTATTGGGATATTTTTTGGCATCGATTTTACTCGCATCGTTTTTGTAACCGAGTGCGGTCGCGATAGGATCGCTTTCTTCCAAATGGACTGCTTGAGCTGACGCAATATTTGCAGTGCCTAACAAAATTGCAGTGGAAGGGATGGTGGTAAATATGAACTGCCGGCGGGTTGTCATAGTATTTCCTTTAAAAAGGGACTAAAAGTGTATAACTGAGTAAATCAATCAATTGAACAGTCGATAAATGAGGCAGCAAGCTAAGTATGAGCAATCAATTGATGCGCTAATTTATCATCAAAAAATAATTCAAGTGAGCGTTACGTTGCACCGTGTTACCAGTCGGAGATAAAAACTTCTATTTTATTGAACTGGGTTTGTATTACTAATTTAGGCTGTTATCCGATTTATGTCCAGAACTTGAATCGATATACTGTGATAATATCGGTTCATTGATGTGTCAATTGCAGTATTTACTGTGTATTTGTCTGAAGTTAGATTCAACGTGAACTGGGAAAATTATGGCGTCCGAAAATAATATGAATGACCCACATGCGGCGACTTACCGCAGCGGTATAGCGGCTCGTTTGGCTGGTGTGCCGGTTGAAACCTTGCGGGTGTGGGAGCGCCGCTACAGCGTGGTTGGTCCGCGTCTGAGTGAACGTGGTCAGCGTTTGTATTCGTCAACAGAAATTAAACGCCTCACTTTGATCAAGCAACTGGTTGATATGGGGCACTCAATCGGTTCCATTGCTGCACTACCGACCGATGCTTTGATCGCGATGCGTAGTGCCGCCAGAACATTAGAAGCGCCGCCACGACTCGCTGGTGAGCTTGCCCGTGAGTTGCGGGTTGGATTGATCGGTCCACTGGTGTCATCTCGTCGGTTTGAAGAAACCTTATCGGATAACGCGCTCAGAGTTGTGGGACGCGCCGTCAATGTAGTCGATGCCACCACCAATTTGCAGAACGTGCGAGCGGATGTCATCGTGATTGAGTTGCCGCTGTTAAATGAGGCGACTTTCGACACGGTAGCGGGTATCAAGAAAATGTTTGGTGCCAGCCAGGCGATCGTTTTATACCGTTTTGCACCGAGCGCGGTGATCCGGCGCCTGCGGTCGGTCGGGCATGAAGTCGCACGCGCACCTTCAGACGCGATTGAGATTGAATCGCTTTGCCGCGCTCTACTGAAATTGCCGCAGACGGAGGAAAAAATCGTCGCTCCGGCGAATGAACTGGGTGACCCGCCACCTCCAAGATTCGACGAGCATGCCTTATCTGAGTTGGCCAATGCGACCAACTTGGTGTACTGCGAATGCCCACGTCATTTAGTTGAGCTGGTCACCAGTTTGGGCAGCTTTGAGCGTTACAGCGCCGAGTGCGCCAACCGCAATGCCGATGATGCCGCTCTACATCGTGATCTGCAACAAACTGCCGGACACGCCAGAGCGATTTTAGAAAATGCCTTAGTAAGAGTGGCAATTGCGGAGGGTTTGGAATTGCCGCCGAGCATGAAAAGGGTGACGGAAGAGACTGTGAGTTGAGTATTGAATTGAGCGGTGAGCTATTAGGTGCAGCGTCGCTTTTGCGTAAAGTTTTACTAACGTTGAAAAACGGGCGTAGCACATTTAAATATTCTTGCAGAAAAAATATACTCCCCGATATTTTTATTTAAATAAGCCGATTGTCCAAAGAATAATTGGACGATTAAAATATACTATAGGTAAGTATGTTGATTTATCAGTTGAAGCCCAGACTAAATGTTGGACTTATTTAAAGAAATTTCGCAGACAGATTCCCTTCAATCAATCTGCAAAAAATCTAAAAATAAGTCCAGCCATTCAGCTAATAATTCAGGCTACTACTTGGTCGATCAATTAGTCGATCAATTAGTCGATCAATTAGTTAATCTAAGATTCAATCCTGGATGCGCTCAGTTCATCTACATGAACGAGTGATCAAACCAGTTATTGCATATGCCAGCCGTGGCTGACGGTAATGGATTGACCTGTCAGCGCATTGGAACCAAATGCGGCGAGGAATATCGCGGTTTGTGCAACGTCTTGTACCGTTGTAAATTCGCCATCGACGGTTTCTTTCAGCATCACGTTTTTAATCACTTCTTCCTCGGTAATGCCCAGTTCTTTGGCTTGTTCTGGAATTTGTTTATCGACCAATGGCGTGCGTACAAATCCCGGGCAAATGACATTGGCGCGGATGTTATTTTTCGCACCTTCTTTAGCAACGACTTTTGCCAGACCAACCAGACCATGTTTAGCCGCAACGTAAGGTGCTTTCAACGGTGACGCCTCGTGCGAGTGGACCGAGCCCATATAAATGACTGAGCCACCTTTACCGCTGGCGATCATCGCGCGCATGCAAGCGCGGGTGGTGAGGAAAGCGCCATCAAGATGAATAGCGATCAGTTTCTTCCAATTATCCAAACTCAGATCTACGATAGGGCTGATGATTTGTATACCCGCATTGCTGATCAAGATATCCACGCTGCCATAAGCGGCGACAGCATCTGCTACGCCTTTGTCCACTTGCGCTTCGTCAGTGACGTTCATCGCCACGGCCATTGCAGTACCGCCTGCTTGTTCGATTTCTTTGGCGGTCGCGGTGGCGGCATCCAATGCCATATCGGCGATTACAATCTTCGCGCCTTGCTTAGCGTATTCCATGGCGATTTCTTTACCGATACCGCTGGCAGCGCCAGTGATCAGAGCGACTTTATCTTTGAGTAACATGAGATTTCCCTTATTTGGATTGTTGCAAATAGTCGTACGCGACGGTGCCATACGGCAGCGTCAGGTCGGCCAGAATATGGACAGCAGATAGTATTTCCAGCACTGGCAGCGCTGCCACTGGCGCCAGTGCATGCGGACTTAAATCTAATGCGCCGGGTCCGCCCCAAGCGCCTTTGATGATGATATCGGTCAAGCTATATTGCACCAGTTCGCAGATGCGAGGTGTGCCGTCCACGTGGGGAATAATTTTAAGCAAAAAGCTGGGCGCTGCCATCGATTTTTTGACCGCCTCCACATCCAGTTTGGTGTGCTTAAATCCCATCGTACCGGTTGCAACACGAACATCACTGTAATCCAGCGTGCCGACCAGCGTATCTTTATGGACTTTTAATTCTGGTTCGCCCAGTTTTTTTGGAAAGCCCCACAACTCGCGGCCAGCCGCAATCGGAGGATGATCATTGAGATACATGCTGTGAACGTAGCCGCCTTCCACACCGTCCAGCGTGACGGGGATGACTTGTCCAGATTCACAATAATGACCAAAGCCAGTGGAGTCTGGCATGTTGATAAATTCAAATTTGACGATAGGTTCCGTCATCTTTAGCGGCGCCGGAATCACTTTTTGTAAAAGCTCGGGATCAGTCCGATAGGTGATGATTAAAAATTCGCGGTCAGTAAAGCGATACGGTCCAGGCGGGAAAGCAGAATTGCTATATGGCATCGCAAACGCATTGCGACGGATTTCATCTTCGGTCATAAACGTAATCCTTGATGTGGTAAGTGAAGAGAGCGTACGCTGTTACAAAAATTAGTACAAAACTGAGTACAAAACCTATAGAGGATTTAGCTAATTCGTCAGCAGAATTGTCGGCCAAATCGTTAACCAAATTGGCGGCTATTTATCAAGCCTGTCTACCAACTGAAGACATCACTATAAGCTGATTTCATATGCTACATCTGTACGACAGAGCACATATTATCCAGTTCATTAATTTTACAAATGTTACTTATAGAGTGGATGCTCAGTTTGGGCATAATTTGTATTGGACGTCATACCGTTGACATAAGCGGTGAATAAAATCGGCCTCCTTTGAGGAGATACCCAAGATGAAAACCAACGAGCCAACGCAAGACGCGCTTATACAAAACACAGAGTCACCAAAAAATCTGAGCCGTCGTGGCTTCGTCATTAAAATGTCATCCGTCGCAGCAGTAGTCGCCTCTGGCGGTGTATTGACTGCTTGCGGCGGCTCTAATGCGGATGTTAATTTAGAGCAGGCATCATTCAACTACGGCATTGCCAGCGGCGATCCGTTATCTGACCGGGTAATTTTATGGACCTATGCAAAAGTATCTACCGACGCATCGGTGGATTTGCAATGGCAAGTGGCGACGGATGCGACGTTTTCTACCATCGTTTCTTCCGGTAAAACAACCACGACAAAAGATACGGGCTTTACCGCAAAAGTTGATGCGACCGGACTCAGCCCTAACACAGAATATTATTACCGTTTTATCGCCGCCAATAACAGCGTATCGGCAGTTGGGCGTACCCGCACTTTGCCTGTCGGGAACGTGTCAGAAGTCAAGCTAGCCGTATTCTCTTGCAGTGATTATCCTGCCGGTTATTTCAATGCGTATGACTCCGCAATCTCATCTGGCGCGCAATTTTCTTTGCACCTAGGCGACTATATTTACGAATACAAAGATGGCGTTTATCCACCGGCTGCCACTGCGGTTACGGCGCGTATTTCTGCACCTGCGAATGAGGTCGTCACCCTCGCCGATTATCGTGCCCGTCATGCCTTACATAAAGCCGATCCGTATGTCAAAGCACTGCATGCCCGCATGCCTATGATTGCGATTTGGGATGACCACGAGTTTGCCAATAACGCGTATATGGATGGCGCAGAAAATCATGACCCAGTCACGCAAGGACCATGGGCGGCGCGCAAAGCTGTAGCGAGCCAGGTTTATCACGAATGGATGCCCATCCGTACATCGGATCCGACCAATTTGTTAAAGATCTATCGCTCATTTGATTTTGGTAATTTATTGTCGCTACATATGCTGGATACCCGCATCATCGGTCGTGAGCACCAGCCAGACCGAACTAATGATGCATCTGGTCGTGACATCGCTGATCCGGCGTTTTTGCCGTATGCCTTCAACAAGAATAAGCAGTTGATGGGTGCAACTCAGCAAGCTTGGTTGGACACCCAAATGACTGCATCCAAAGCGACTTGGCAAGTGCTGGGCAATCAAACGGTGATGGGCCGTATTCAATTGCCCGCATCTGTGCTGTCGACGAATCTGAGTGCAGCATCTGTGACGGCTTATTTGACAGCAAAAGCGACGCCAGTTGCATTGCAAACTCAAGCGCAAAAGGATTTGCTGGATTTGAGTAAAAATCCAAAAATTTCCTACAATTTTGATAATTGGGAAGGCTATCCCAACGCCCGCGATGCACTGTTCACGTCTGCCAACAAACTCAAAGCAGCGAATAAGAAGTTTTTGGTGTTATCCGGCGATAGTCACAACGCTTGGTTAAATAAATTAACTTTGCCGGATGGCACGCAAGTCGGCGCAGAGTTTGCCGGGATGTCGGTGACTTCATCAGGATTTGAGGGCGTTTTCCCGCCAGCAGTAGTGCCGCCAGCCACCTTGGCTGGTACGATCAAAGCGCTGGTCGATGACATCAACTATATTGATACCTCACGCCGTGGTTATATGTTGATTACCGTCAATCAGAACGTGGCAAAAGGGGATTATATTTACGTCAGTTCGGTCACTAGCTCGACTTACACTACATCGACCGATACTCTGACTTATGCGGGTTAATACGGCAGCTTAAATTGTATAATAGTGCAGGTGGCAGCAACGCTGTTTCACCTGCACTGATTAGCCGATCTAAAAGCTAAAGCGCTGCCGGCGTTTTGATATACGCTTTCCACAAATTCTGGAATTGTCCGCCATCGGTAAGGATCGTCGTCTGATTGGGAGCACTTGCACTAAATACAACACCAACGCCGCCAACTTTGGTAAATTCTGCCGGGTGAGTCAGTATGTAATGCACACGATTATCGCGGTAATGCCCAGGCGTACCGCCAGGTGTAGCCGAAGGCACGCCCATCGGCATTTGCCACCACAACACAGGTAAGCCGCCGATACCTTGCTGGATAATCGAGACTCCACTCAGGTAGTCATGGAAGTTGGGCGAGGTCAAATTCGACTCGTCCCAATACAGTGCCGCAGTTGAATGATTGCACTCGCTTGGCGATGGCAACACCTCATAGCAACCCGCATCACGGTCTATCGTTTGTTCCACAATGAAATCTGCTTTTGCTGCACCTATCTTAGTCATAAATTGCGCTACATCCGCTTCTTTACGACCAAAGATCGATACCGGAAAACCGACCAACGCCTTTGGCGCATATAGACGCGCAAGCGTTAACATGCAGCCAGCAATACCAACAGCGTCATTTGTCAGTGCAGAGCATTCAGACATAATTGTCACTTGTGCCGAGAGTTTGGTCGGGTCGCCACCAGGCGCCTGGCTTTGCACATAACCCCAAAAATCGGGCTCTAAATTGACCAAGGCTGGACCATCAAATTTCTTTAATTCAGTAAACAGTAATTTTGTCTGCGCCCAATATTTCGTCATAAAGTTGGCATCCGTCAAACCAGATAAATTGCCATCTCCATTTTGTGCCATCTGATACAAAGTAAACATCGGCACAGCACCAATATTTTTTGCATTAGTTGCCGTGATACCGACATATGCACCGCTAGGCACATTCCAGCTAGGCCATGCGGTATTACCGACGCCAACCAAATACTGATCATAAATATCGGGTGTGATTGACTGTGCTTTGATATCTGTGGTCGACATGCCCGAGCCAAGCCCAACCAAAAATTGTGTTGGCTTTCCCATTTTTTGAGCCAGCGTCGCAGGTACAGAAAACGGTATCGCCGGAGCCACAGCAGAAGTAGATCCGGATGTAGTAGCAGAGCCGCCACCGCCGCAGCCACTAACAACGCAAGTTAGTGCGGATAATAAATAAAACCTATATGGGAAAGGGCGCATGATGAATAAGGGTAGAAGTCGTATAAATTTTTGCCGAATAAACTTGTTCGATTCATTTAAAGCATATCGTATTCTGGCGTTGGAAAATACACGTATTTGAACGAGATTTTCCATTGAACCGCGATCACTTCGTAGAAACGCAACTAGGTGCACCGTTCAAAAAATAATGTCTTCCCCATTTTTTTGATTAGTGCTCTACCTGTTAGTGCTGAAAAGCTATCAAAAAGTTTCTTTTCATGTATTTTATCCGCCACATGCTTTAGAGCAACGCTCGTCAGTCGTGCCAATGACACATCGCTGGCGTATCATTCAAATTTAAGCTTGATTGTCCTTTGGGATCGCGGCAAATGTGTATTTGGCGATCCAGTGGAAAATCTGGGTTAAACAGGCAGCCTTTTTAAGTTTTATCGTGTTTTATATGGGCATGAATCCTGCTTTTATGAAAACAGAACGACTTTGACGCGTTTTGGCGCAGCTTTCTAGCGCTGTTTTAACCTTTATCGAAAGGCAATATCGAATGGCTATCCGTGTCGCATTGCATCACAAAACCAGCTACCGTTATGACCGCCTGGTTGCTCTTTCTCCGCATGAGGTGCGCCTGCGTCCAGCGCCTCACGCACGTACGCCAATTTTGTCTTACTCACTGACCGTCGCGCCGGAACAGCATTTCATCAACTGGCAGCAAGACCCCTACGGTAATTACATCGGTCGGTTTGTTTTTCCTGAAAAATCGGATGTGCTGGAATTTACTGTCGATCTGGTTGCCGATATGACGGTGATTAATCCTTTTGACTTTTTTGTGGAGAAATACGCCGAGCATTTTCCTTTTAGCTACCCTGCGCAATTGAGCGCAGAACTTAGCCCTTATTTGCTGACCGAAAAACCGGGTGAATTGCAGACCAAATGGGTGGAGGACGCACGTACTGCGATTCTGAAAAAAGATTTGCTGACCAATGATTTTCTGGTTGCCATCAATCAGCGTTTGCAAGGCGATATCGGATATTTGCTCAGGATGGAGCCAGGCGTACAGACGCCGGAAGAAACCTTAACCAATCGCTCCGGTTCTTGCCGTGACAGTGGTTGGTTATTGGTGCAAATTTTGCGTCAGATGGGTTTAGCGGCGCGCTTTGTATCGGGCTATTTAATCCAGCTTACCGCTGATCAGGAGGCATTAGATGGCCCTAGCGGTACCACCGTCGATTTCACCGATTTACATGCGTGGGCGGAAGTGTATATCCCGGGTGCCGGCTGGATTGGTTTAGATCCGACCTCCGGCATGCTGGCCAGTGAAGGGCATATTCCATTGGCGTGTACGGCGTTGCCCTCTTCTGCGGCACCAGTGACGGGCTTTACCGATAAGGCCGAAGTGACTTTCCACCATGAGATGACGATTACCCGCATCCATGAAGATCCGCGCGTGACCAAGCCGTATTCCGACGCCGACTGGAAGGCGATTGATCTGATCGGCCAGCAAGTCGATGCAGATTTAAAACGACAAGATGTACGGCTGACGCAAGGCGGCGAGCCAACCTTTGTCTCGATTGATGATATGGATGGTGCTCAGTGGAATACGCTGGCGCATGGTGATAAAAAACGGGAATTGGCCGGCGAGCTGATGCACAGGCTAAAAAACCATTTCGCGCCTGGCGGCATGCTGCACTACGGTCAGGGAAAATGGTATCCGGGTGAGCCTTTACCGCGCTGGGCTTTAAATATTTATTGGCGGATTGACGGTCAGCCGATGTGGCTGGACGCCAGCTTATTCTCGGATGAGAAAAAAGCCGATGGGTATACCAATGCCGAAGCATATCTGTTTATGACGGCGCTGGTTAAAGCGCTGTCACTGCCAGAGGGTAGCCAGATCCCAGCCTACGAAGATGTGATGCAACAGGCGCAGCGCGAACAGGGTTTGCCCGTCAATTTAGATCCGCTGAAAGCTGATTTAAAAGCGCCAGAAGAACGTCGGCGCTTAGCGCGTTTGCTGGAGCACGGCCTTGGCGAGGTGGTTGGTTATGTATTGCCACTAAAGCCAAAAGACACCGATCCGAGCATCTCTTTGGGGGTTGCCTGGCGTACCTCGCCGTGGCCAATTAAGCGCGAACATTTATATCTGATCGATGGTGATTCTCCGATGGGTTTGCGCCTGCCGCTGAATGCATTACCTTGGGTGCAGCCAGAAAAAGAAATCCATGAATTTGATGTAGATCCATTCTCCCCGCGCACGCCTTTGCCTTCTGCCAAAGACGACAAACCAGTGACCATCAACGGTGCTAATAGTGCAACAAATGCCAGTGTTGCTGCTGACAAAACCAAGCCTGCTCCATCAGTGCCAACAATTGTTTCTTCAACTAAAACAGCCGCGAGCGGTGCCAGCCTGGCACCGCTGACAGCCGCGATGGCAGCACATGCCGCAGTGGTAGCGGCTGCAACCTCGGCGGGAGCAACGCCGGCCGCCGTCGCTGCTTTAATGGGGAAATCTCCTGCCACTTCTTCTACACCCGCCAAACCAGTTTCGCCAGCGGCGAGCTTAAACAAATCTGTGACAGAGCCGCGTGATGTCATCCACACCGCTTTATGCGTGCAGGTACGTGACGGCCGTTTGCATATTTTTATGCCGCCGGTAAAGCGGATAGAAGATTATCTGGCCTTGGTCAATGTGGTCGAATACACCGCCGCCAAGCTGAAGTTAAAACTCTGGATTGAAGGTTATCCGCCGCCACGCGACCCTCGTATCAAATTACTCAGCGTGACGCCCGATCCGGGTGTGATTGAAGTCAATATTCATCCGGCCGCAAGCTGGAATGAGCTGGTCTACAACATGTCTACGCTGTACCAAGAAGCGCGTCTGACGCGTTTGGGTACAGAAAAATTTATGGTCGATGGTCGCCACACCGGCACTGGCGGTGGCAATCACGCCACGCTTGGCGGTGCCACCCCAGAAGACAGTCCGATGTTGCGTCGGCCAGATTTGTTGAAGAGTTTAATCACCTACTGGCAAAATCATCCTGCCTTGTCGTATTTATTTTCAGGTACGTTTATCGGTCCGACCAGTCAGGCGCCTCGGGTGGATGAAGCGCGTGACGACAACTTGTATGAGCTGGCAATCGCCTTCCAGCAAATGGATCAGGTACTGCCGACCATGCATCCGGGCGATAAGCCTTGGATGGTCGATCGCTTGCTGCGTAATTTGCTGGTGGATTTGACCGGGAATACGCATCGCTCCGAATTTTCTATCGACAAACTGTATTCGCCCGATGGTCCCACCGGCCGTTTAGGCTTGGTCGAATTCCGCGCGTTTGAAATGCCGCCGCACGAGCGCATGAGCCTGCTACAAATGCTGCTGCTGCGCGCACTGGTCGCACGTTTTTGGCGTCAGCCTTATCAAGCCAAGCTGGTTCATTGGGGAACGTCTTTGCATGATCGCTGGATGCTGCCGCATTTTGTGGCGCAGGACATCCGTGATGTCGTGAAGGATTTGCGCGCTTCCGGTTATGCGTTTGAAGAGCATTGGTTTGATCCGTTTATTGAATTTCGCTTCCCGCGTTTTGGTACCGTGGTGTACGAAGGTGTCGAGATGGAATTGCGTCAGGCAATTGAGCCTTGGAATGTGCTGGGCGAGGAAATGACCGGCGGCGGCACTGCTCGTTATGTAGATTCTTCCGTCGAACGGATGCAGTTATTAGTTCGCGGCTTAACGGCTAGGCGTCATACGATTGCCTGTAACGGTCGCATGTTGCCGCTGCATCCGACCGGTATCCCGGGCGAATACGTTGCAGGCGTCCGCTTCCGTGCCTGGAGCCCTTGGTCGGCATTGCATCCCACAATCAAAATTCAGGCGCCGCTGACGTTTGATCTGGTGGATACCTGGAGCGGTCGTGCGATTGGTGGCTGTACTTATCATGTATCGCACCCCGGTGGTCGCAGCGAATCCAGTTCGCCGGTGAATGCCAATGCCGCAGAGGCACGCCGTTTTGCGCGGTTTTGGTCGCACGGGCATACACCGGGACCGATGTTTGTCCACAAAGAAGATCTCAATCCTAGCTTCCCAATGACGCTGGATTTACGTTGGCAGGTATACTAAGGGCTAGCCGGAGCGCTGTCGGAGAGAGTAGAGCGAATCTACGTTCTCCGACTTGGCTGAATAGTGCAGGGAATAAACAAGATATCAGGGCGAACAACAACATAATATGTTTCTGCACTTGTTAACCTGGACTAAAGTTAAATTAAATACTGATAGTAAGTATATTTAGTTGTCCAGGTAATCATTGGTCTATATGGTCATTTTGAATAAAATTGGGGGGGGTATATTGCTACGTGCAGAATTTAGAGGTAATTTTCAGCGCCCCCGGCATCTCAACTTTTGTTCTCCCGTATTCAAAAAAATGAATGCGTTGCAGATGGTAGATGGTGAGTAGCGTTCGCCAAAATCAGCAAATAGGTAATTTAAGTAGCTAAGTAATTCAGTAATTAAGCAATTTAGTAATAAGGAAGCACAGATCAATACCGTCTGCGCTTGATCTCTGAAAGAAATCATTAGTCTTATGTCGAGTCAACTGCTTGCGAACTATCCTGTAGCACAAGGTAGTTTTGATGAAATGCTGGATAGTACCCACCAGCCGCGCGCGCATTGGCGAATTTTGCTGGATAGTTTATCGGCAGAGCCGCCCGATATGATGCGTCAGCGCATCGAAACAGTGCAGCGTCAGGTACGCGAAAACGGTGTCACTTACAACGTCTATGCCGATGCCAAAGGCATGCAACGCCCTTGGGACTTAAACGCACTTCCGCTGATACTGCCGCAAGACGAATGGGCCGGGATTGAGGCCGGAATTATCCAGCGCGCCACTTTACTCAACCGCATTTTGTTGGATGTGTACGGCGACCAAAAATTGCTCGCTCAAGGTTTATTGCCGCCAGCATTAATTCATGGCCATGCCGGATTTTTACGACCTTGCCATGGCATGCGTCATCGAGATGGCGTTGCGTTGCATTTTTATGCAGTGGATATTGCCCGCGCGCCGAATGGCCGCTGGTGGGTGGTGGGCGACCGAACCCAGGCGCCATCCGGTGCCGGTTATGCTTTAGAAAATCGTGCCGTGATGGCGCGGGTTTTCCCTGATTTATTGCGGGACCTGAAAGTACAAAATCTGGCAGGATTTTTTAGCACCATGCGCGACAGTCTCGCCCATTGGGGACGCCAGTGCGCCGCCAACACCCCAAATGCTGCACCTCTGCGCGACAGCGAACCGCCACTGATTGTGCTGCTCACACCGGGGCCGTATAACGAAACTTATTATGAGCAAACCTATCTGGCGCGCTATCTGGGTTTGCCGCTGGTAGAAGGTAGCGATCTGACCGTGCGCAATGGCATGGTCTGGCTTAAAACTTTGTCCGGCATGCAAAGGGTGCATGTGATTATGCGCCGGGTCGATGATGATTTTTGCGACCCTTTAGAACTACGTACCGATTCTGCCTTGGGTGTGGCCGGACTCACGGAAGTCGCACGCCGTGGCAATGTATTGATCGCCAATAGCTTGGGCTCTAACTTGCTGGAATCAGGCGCCTTACTCGGCTTTTTGCCCTCGCTTTGCGAACATTTATTAGGTGCGCCGCTCAAGATGCCATCGGTCGCCACCTGGTGGTGTGGTGAACCTGCTGCGCTGGAAGAAGCCATCACTAGACTCGACCAACTGGTGATCAAACCGAGCTTCCCGCAGTTGCGTGAATTCCCTGTCTTTGGACAAGATCTGAAAGGTGAAGCGCGGACCGCATTTATCGCAAAAATGCGCGCCAATCCTAAAAATTATATAGCACAAGAATTGGTACGACTATCCCAAGCCCCGGTCTGGAAGCTAGGCACGCCAGACAGCTTAAGCGCCAGCGCCGTCGGCTTGCGGGTCTATGCCTGCGCCACACCTAAGGGATATGTTGTCATGCCGGGCGGTTTGACCCGCGTGGCAACTGGCCCCGATGCGCGCGTGATTGCCATGCAGCGCGGTGGCAGTAGTAAAGACACTTGGGTGCAGGCCAATGCCCATATCGATACCCATCATTTATTAAAGCGCACTACCACTAGTCGTGATCTGATTCGTGACGATACACATTTATCCAGCCGCATGGCCGAGAACTTATTTTGGTTTGGTCGTAATGCAGAGCGTTGCGATAATGTGGCTCGACTGACGCGTGTGTCGCTGAATTTTTTATTCAATATTTTGTTAGAGGATCGCGGTGCAGAATGGCCTGCGGTGAAAGCCTTGTGTGCATGGTTTCAACTGATTAATCTCAAGCCAGTCAAAGTCAAAGAAGTGCCGCCGGGAGGCACCCCCGCAGTAGTTCACGCACTGAGCCAAACGCTGACTCAAGACCAAGACAAAAGTCAGGCACAAAGCCAATCTCAAGGTCAGGGTCAGTCGCAAAGCCAATATGTAAACCAAACGCAAAACCAAAACCAAAACCAAACTCTGGTACTAAAACCCACCGCAGACATGGTGTTAACGGATGCTGAGATCGAAGCCGAAATGCTGCTCGGCGTGGTCTCGCCAAACGCCACCGGCTTGGCACGACAACAGCAACAACTGTACGACATCGCCAGTAAATTGCGTGAACGTTTATCCGTCGATAACTGGCGCGCACTCAACCGTATGGTGCAACGTACCAGTACCGAAGCGCAGACACCACAAACTCGACAAACTCTATCCCAAGCCGAAGTCATGAGCATACTGGATGACGCCGCAGCCACCTCGATGACCATGGTCGGTTTCGCCCTCGATGGTATGAACCGTGATTTGGGCTGGCGCTTTATGTCGGTTGGCCGGCGTCTGGAGCGCCTACAATTTCAGACCATCGTTTTGCAACGCGCCTTGGTGATGGATGTCAATGGCGATCTCGACTGGGTATTGGAATTGTCAGACAGTACCGTCAGCTACAACGCCCGCTATCAGTCGCAACCGGAGTGGTTGCCTGTACTCGATTTGCTAGTTCTGGATGACAGCAATCCGCGTTCTATTGTTTACCAGGTAGAGGGAATTTTAAAAAGCCTCAGAAAATTAGCCGTCACATATGGTCCCTGTGGTGCGGAACAGTTTGCACCCATCAGAGAAGAATTAATCGCGTTGGTGCCAGAGACGGATTTATATTGTGGTAACGCGCATTTGATCGACCTCTTATATCGCATCAAAATCGCCAGCGAAGCCATATCAGAACAGATCAGCGCACAATTTTTTAGTTACACCGGCGATCAGCAAACAAAGTCCCAAGCAGCATGAATACTTTAGTCGACAATAATAGTGCCCCAGTGCGCTACCGTGTAGTGCATGAGACCCGTTACACCTACCCAAGCCTGGTCACCTTATCTCAGCAGTTTTTGCACATGACACCGCGGGACTTTGCGTACCAACAGACAGAGTTCCATCAGATCGTGATGGACCCAGGCGAAGATGACGGGGTCGATGGTGTTGATTATTTTGGTAACGGCACCCGTCACGTGACAATTACGGTGCCGCATAAAACCTTGCTGGTACATGCAGAATCTGTAGTTGCGCTCAGCCCGCGCCGCGATCTTAGTCAGATCAGAGGCACCATGGCGTGGGAGCATTTACGCGACATGATGCTGCAAGTCCGCAGCCCGGCAACCTTAGAAATTTGCCGCTATTTATATGCCTCGCCGCATATCAGTTGTGGCGATTTGCTGGCGCAATATGCGCGCGTCAGTTTTACCCCGGGCAGGCCATTGCTGGATGCGGCAATGGATTTAACGCGGCGTATTTTTGACGATTTTGAGTTCGACGACAAAGCTACTGAGATCTCCACAACCTTAGAAGAATTGCTGGAATGGCGGCGTGGCGTATGCCAGGATTTTGCGCATTTAATGATCGGTTGTTTGCGCAGTCTGGGTTTGCCAGCCCGCTACATCAGTGGCTACATTCTCACGCACCCGCCTGCCGGACAAGCAAGACTGATCGGTGCCGACGCATCGCATGCCTGGGTATCTTTATTTTGCCCGGGACTGGGCTGGATTGATTTCGATCCCACCAACCACTGCCTGGTTCAGCGCGAACATATCACCTTGGGCTGGGGGCGGGATTTTAGCGATGTCACACCGATGCGCGGTCTGGTGCTGGGCGGTAACGGTCAAGAACTACAAGTCAATGTCACCGTCATACCGCTCAACGAAGAATTTGCAGAAGCCTTGCCAGCGTAAGGAACGCTCAGCACATTGCTCAGATTAAGCTCGATATTTTATTATACTGGTAGGATGTATATATGGGTCGTCCAAGTAATCATTGGACAATCAGCATTATTTATAAAAAATAATGGGGAGTATATGATTGGTACATCTTATGTGTTTGGCGGGAATGACGTTGAATCAAGCTGATTTAACTCCGCTGGCTGACATGCTGGATCAATACGATTGTTTTATCTAAAACCGCCAATGCCTTCGCAATGACCTGTGATGCTTGTTGGCCTTGATTGGCTGTCGCTTCCACAATCAACCTGGCGCTGGCGCACAGGCGCAAAGCACTGACGGGTAATCCAGCCCGCTGACCACATAAAACCGGTTGTCCCAGCTGGCACCGCAATGCTACTACTTTACCAAATTCTTCAAGAAATTCGCCACCAGGCGCGTCGCCAAATCCCAAATCAGAACGCCCGCTCAAATCAGGTAGTAACAGCCGGTATACCTGCATCGTTTGTTCCCGACTCAATGGTGTTGGATGGTCGCGATGATCCGGCGTTGCAGAGGCACAAAGCAAAAAAGGGAAAATAGTCTTTTGTTGATCCCAGCTTACTTCAACGTTCAACGCTTGTCTGTCCAATCGCGGTACTGGCACACTTTGCAGCTCCGGATGCTTCTCCAGATAGTCTGCAAATGCCGCTGAGAACTGTTCTAAAAATTGGACAATCGCTGTCTCAGGTACCGCCCGAAATGCGCGTAACTCCTCCAGCGCCGCCTCCCAGCGCAGCAATAATCCAAAGTTGGCCACATGCGCCAACGCATCTGCCGCTGCCCAATCCTGCGGCCAGTCTGCGCGACAAGAATATGGCTGTAAGGCCGGCGGCATGCTGATTCGGCGTAAGCTTTGTGCGATATCTGGTGGGATCATCAGCACACCAGAAAATGTGGGCCCGGTTAAAAATTTAGAGCCGGTCAATGCCACCATAAAATGATGTGACAAATAGCCATGCAAGCTCGCGTTCGATAATCTGAACTGGCAAGCATCCACTAACACCGTCACCGTATCAGGTAAGCGGTGGCTTAGTTGCTGCGCGCAGGCAATCGAGGGCGCTATCATTCCGGTTTTGGTGACATCAACCAAGGTCAATAAGACTTGTTGACCGCGCGTTACGGCATTATTGGCGAAGGACGCAACCTCGGCATCCACCTCGTCGGTGGCTCTCGGTGTGCCGTCGGACAAGCGGATGGCTACCGTGACGACTTCAATCTGAACATCAGTTTCAACGACAGCATCGGTAACAGCATTAGCAATAATACTGGTGCCGACCGTGACCGATTCGCCCAAGGCAGAGCGGCTACTAAAGTGCCTGCCCGCAACTGCCATCGGTACGCCGCTACCGGTTTCTTCCGCCTCCATCATGATTACGAGCAGCGATGCTGTTTTGCTGAGGTCTTCGCTTTTTTCTTTATTCTTTTCTTTATTCGTTTCTCTATTCTGCCGCGCTCGTTGGGCAACAAGCTGAGCTGCAATTAAATGTAAATCGGTGCCCGAAGCGGCAAAGATTAAATCGGTACCGGATACTTTATCAAGCTCACATAAGTGATTTAATTCTTGCCGTACACGATCAAGTTCATGCTGGTAAATAATCTGGGGTGTTTCAGTATTTAACGCCACAAGCAGTTGTTGCCTTAAGCTATTTGCCGCTGCAAAAGCGTGGGTGGAAATAGTCGACGCAGTCGACGAGCCATACGCCAGCAGTGCATCATTGGGCAACGATTGGCAGCCATATTTGTTGGACATACCATCCTCATCTTGCCCCACTGCGATTGCAATCCGCGCATCGCCGCCATCCCGTAAAAGTTGCTCGGTTGGTGGCAACTTGGCAGGTGCAAGAATCTGTTCAGCAACTGCTGCCAGATTCTTGGGTTTAATGGCAATAGATGGAATCATTCATTGAGTATTCATTTAGCATCCATGATGGTCATGAACTTTGCTGGGGCGCAAGCGCCGCAGTTTTAGCAACCATAGACCGGAACGCGGTAAACAATTTTTGCATCTGCGGCTGTTTGTACGGATACAAATCAACCGGGTCCATCGAGTGCACAATCATGTCGCTATCCACTTCAAAAATCAGTAACTGTCCGTCACTGGTTTCTCCGCAATCAATGCCGACATAATCCAGACCTATGCGCTCGCTAATCGCTCTAAAAGCAGCTTGATGACGCGGCACAAAATCAAACTGAAAACTGGCCATAAAGCGTTCTTCTTCCGCCCGTTTTTCCGGGCTATCCGCCATACCTGCATTCAGATAATGGATCATCCAATGAGAAGAAATTCCCATGTGAGAAATGAATGGTTGACCATCGATCAGCATGATTCTGTATTTTCTAAAAAATCCATCCTCACTGCGATAATCGACAAAACGAGCGATATAAAATTCATCGCTGAGCATGCCCATCAGATAATCGGCGATGGCGCTGGGAGACGTAATTTTTTCTAAGCCCTGACCGGCATGCGATCCCACTGGACGCACAATAATGGGGAAATCACCATCGGACAGCAGACTGGTGATGGTCAGTTCTTCATTGGCGATCTTACGTAGAGTTTTGCGGTCTATCCGCACTGAGGTTGGCATCACAACGCCGTCTGCCGATTGTAATAAGGCACAGGCATTGTCGCGCCCCAAATGTGCAATCCGTCCGGGCATGTTCAGCACAGGTCGAGGCCAATCTTGGACGATATCTTCTAATGCTTCTAACAGCGCGTGGTTATCATCCGACTCACCCACGGCGACAAACATCACATCATGCTCAGGCAAGGCGGGCAGGGCAGGGATACCATCGCCAACGTAGAGTAAATCCAGCGCGATATCGGCGTTTTCTAATAAAAATTCTAGCGGCGTATTCGCCATTAAATCACCTGCGGCCATCAGTGCCAGTAAACGGATTTTTGGAACAGCCGTGGTCGGCACAGAATACAGTTGCTGTATTTTTAGCGCCTCCATTTGGGTTGCTAATGCTGGTTCACTATGACCAATCAAGAGCAGCAAAGTCGCCAGGTCCATCATTACATTGCCATCATTCGGATGCTTGGTCGCATACTCAATCAGCTCTGCGCCAAAAGGCTTTAAATCCACGCCAGAAAACGCTAATCGCATTAGCGGCGCCAGACCGATAAATGTATGTTGGCTGTCCTCTTGTGGCGCCGGTGCGCCAGCTCCATTTGCTGCGTTGTCTGTGTCGGGAGTTGTCATAATTTTTCGCTGATCTGATTCAAAATTAGAGAGTATTTAGTGGTATTAATTCGCGTTAGATGCTGCAAGTGAGTTACCAAACCGTATCGCTGCTGTGATGAGTGCATCGACATCTATTTCACGAGTGCGATGATTAACAATCGCTGCGCGGATGGCCAGTTGGCCGTTGATGATGGTGGTGGAAGGCGCTGCAATGCCGGACTCCTGGATGGCAACGACAATCTTCGCATTAATCTGATCAATATTACTTTTGTCGGTATTACTTCCGTCTGCCACATCGAGATCAAGCTTAGCACCGTGGTAGCGAAAACAAACAATATTCAACGACACCGGGGCTAGTAGTTCTAGCCCCGGCTTGGCTTCTATCTGCTGCCGCATATACTGCGCTAATTTACAGGTGGTAGAAATCACCTGACCTAGTCGCTCTGCGCCGTACACTTGAATCGTGAACCAGGTTTTAAGTGCCCTGAATCCACGTGATAAATCAGGACCAAAATCACAAGGCCAGGGCGAACCTGCCGCCATGCCTTTGGCTTCGCGTCGCAAATAACTGGCTGGCGTGGCGAAGGTATCGTAGTGCGCCGCACCGTCACGCACCAGAATAAAACCGGCGTCATACGGCACTTGCCCCCACTTGTGGAAATCAAATGCGATCGAATCTGCGCGCTGTATTCCCGTCAATCGCGGAGCAATATCGGGGGCCAACATCGCCAGCGCACCATAGGCACCATCGACGTGGAACCAAAGATTTTCGCTTTGTGCGAGATCGGCCAGTGCTACTAAATCATCCACCGCACCAACATCGACGGTACCTGCAGTACCAGCAATAAAAAACGGAGTGAATCCGGCCTGGCGATCAGCTGCAATGGCGGTTTTTAGCGCGGCAATATCACATTGAAAATCGGCGTTCATCGGTATTTGTCGCAAAGCGTTCATGCCAAGACCAGACAAATCCATGGCTTGCGCGATGCAACCATGCGCCCCTGCAGACGTGTAGGCAACCAGACGTTTCGGGCTGGCAGCGATGCCCGTATGACGAATCTCCGTGCCCAGTACACCAGTTCTGGCGACGAGCACCGCAATCAAATTTGCCATTGAGGTACCAGTGACAAATAAGCCGCTGGCGGTATCTGGGAAGCTGAATAATTCGCGCATCCACTGCACAACCTGGCGTTCTACTTCCAGCGGTATCTGGTCGCGGCCACCGAGATTGGCGTTAAGGCCGGCGGCTAACATTTCTGCTACCGTTCCTACCGGTGTGCCACCACCATGTACCCAACCCATAAAGCCGGGATGCGTATTGCCCACTGCATAGGGCAGTACATTTTGCATAAACGTTTGGTGTACATCGGTCAGTTCGCTGCCATGCACCGGCAAGTTTTGCCGAAACTGCTCACGCGTCGCTGCTGGAATTGGCTGCCAGACCGGGCGATCGCGGATGTGCTCTGCATAACCCAAAATATCGTCCAGCATGCGGTGCGCTTGCGAACGGAATTCTTGCCACGCAAGCGGATCAGCAGGGTCAAGCGAATCGGGTAGATCAAGCGAATCTGCAGACATCTTTTGCATGCTTTTTCTCAGTTGTGAGGTCGGAACTTAGTTTTAACTCAGATTTTCCATTAGGCTGCTACCAGTTCGCAAAAACTTAGACGGCATGCGCTGTTCCAATGGAAATCTAGATTTAATTATCAATCAAAATAGAAAAGTCCAAGCAAAGAATAAGTGCTTTTTCTAAGCTCAAATCAAAAATCAACAGAAAATACGGCAGAAGAGGATGGTGGGAGAGTTGTTGCCAGGTGCAAATCAGCTTTTGAACCAGCCTGCGCGTGGCAGGCTGTTTAGTGTAGGCGGTTTCGTGTTGTAGGTTTAGCCGACAAGGTTTAGGCTTGCGTTGGTGCTAGCGTTGATCCTAGCGTTTGTGAGGGGGCGGATGTTTAGCGCTGGTTTACGCTTTATCGTTGATTAAGAGTCCCTGCAATTTAGCCAGATCTTTTGCCACTGCCAATACTTCTACTGACGGAATTTGTCGTAATACCGTGTTGGTTTGAGAATCAACGATCTTGATGACGACTTTTCCAGAGTCATTATCAATACTGAAATTGACACTATTGTCAGAGTTGATAAAGTTATTAATCGCATCAACCGATTTTTTCAGCTCCGCGTTACTGACCGGCGCGGTGGAGGCGGCTTGATTGTCGGTGCTGCTGGTCGCGGCGACAGTCGTGGCATTTGCAGATTTTGCAGCAGGTGCAACGGTTTGTAGCACTGGCACAGGCGCACTGGAGACGGCGTTGCCGCTACCTGTTATTTGACTGATACTCATATCATTTCCAATACTAAATAAATACTACAAACCTGATTTGTGCCGCTGTATGCGCCACTTCATTTGCTACATCAATGCAACTTCGTCCCTACAAAACGCAATTTTCTAGCTTAGGATGGAATGATGGATTACTAGGTTTATCGGTCAGTTTTCCGAAAAGTTGAGCTTATTTTTAGGTCTAAGCAAAATATTGTCTACTCAGCGATGCCGTGCAGAATCTAGCGTGCTAGTTTTCGGGTTTGCAATCTGATTTTGTGATTTTACAAATCGATTACCATGCTGATATGAATATACTCCCCGTCATTTTTTAAAAAATCGGCTTACGTGCTTGTAAATGTATGGACAACTTAAATATACATAAGGGGAGTATTAATTTAGGGAGGAGTTCAAGTAGTATTTCTGGTGTAATCACCAGCGTAAAGCAGCGTTACGGAAACGCTGCAGTAGCAGAATAGAGGTGCATGCACTTTTGTCATGTTTGCTGACATTTGCTCATACTGGTTGACCATCTGATCGGCTAAATCTATTTAAATCAATTCAAACCAATTCAAGCCATACTCCCTCATCCACACAAACTCAGCCCCGCCGCTCTCACAAAAGAGTAAACTACGCCTCATATGGCTGCGCATTCGCGGAGCTAGCCCTGATAAGAACTGAGAGCACTATGTCCGATACCCCAATCCCCTTATTTTCTGATTTGCATCTAAGCGAACCGCTGTTACGCGCTTTAAAAGATGTCGGTTACGAATCCCCATCACCGATCCAGGCTGCGACGATTCCGCCGCTGCTGGCAAATCGTGATGTATTGGGTCAGGCACAGACAGGTACGGGTAAAACCGCAGCGTTTGCGTTGCCGATTTTGTCGCGCATTGATATCAAGCAAACGACGCCACAAGCTTTGGTGCTGGCACCGACCCGCGAATTAGCGATTCAGGTGGCAGAAGCCTTCCAGCGTTATGCCACGCATATTCCGGGTTTCCATGTCTTGCCAATTTATGGCGGCCAGAGTTATGGCCCGCAATTGTCCGCATTGCGTCGTGGCGTGCATGTGGTAGTTGGCACACCTGGTCGCGTGATTGATCATCTGGATAAGGGATCGCTGGATTTATCCAAGCTTAAAACTTTGGTATTGGATGAGGCCGATGAGATGTTACGCATGGGTTTTATTGATGACGTAGAACGTATTTTGCAAGAGACACCAGAAACTCGTCAGACGGCCTTATTCTCTGCCACGATGCCATCCGCGATTAAGCGCATTGCCCAAACTTATCTGGACAATCCGGCAGAGATTACCGTCGCCGCCAAAACCGGTACCGCCGACAATATCCGCCAACGCTATTGGCTGGTTAGCGGCATGCACAAGCTGGATGCCTTGACCCGTATTTTGGAGGCAGAAACCTTTGACGGCATGATCATTTTTTCGCGCACCAAATTGGGTACGGAAGAATTGGCAAGCAAGCTGGAGGCAAGAGGCTTCTCGGTTGCCGCAATCAACGGTGACGTACAACAACAGCAACGCGAACGCACGATTCAACAACTCAAAGATGGCAAGATCGATATCCTGGTTGCCACCGACGTTGCCGCCCGTGGTCTGGACGTAGAGCGTATTAGTCATGTGATTAATTACGACGTGCCACATGATCCGGAAAGCTATACCCACCGTATTGGTCGTACTGGTCGCGCAGGCCGTAGCGGTGAGGCAATTTTGTTCATCACCCCGCGTGAAAAAGGTTTGTTGAAATCGATAGAGCGTTCTACCCGCCAGTTAATTTCACCATTAGAGTTGCCGACTATCCAGGCGGTGAATGATGTGCGGATTGCTCGTTTTAAAGAACAAATCAGTCTGACTCTGGCCTCCGGCGATTTGGCTTTATTCCAATCCGTGATTGAAGACTACGAGCGTGAAAATAATGTCCCCGCGATAGAAATTGCAGCGGCGCTGGCAAAAATGGCTCGTGGTAACGAACCGCTTTTACTCGATAAGAATAAGCGCCCAGCCAGCGACGATACCTGGAACAACGAACGCGCAAGCCGCACCAATCAATTTGAGCGTAGTGATCGTGGTGACAGAGGCGACAGAGGCGATAGAGGCGACCGGGGTGACCGCAACGACAGAGCGGCACGCCCAAGTTTCGCGCCAAGAGAACGTGTAGAACGTCCGGCCGATGCTGGTATGAAAACCTTCCGTATTGAGGTCGGCCATGCGCATGGCGTAAAGCCCGGCAATATCGTCGGTGCGATTGCCAACGAAGCGAATATCGATTCTAAACATATCGGACGTATTGAAATCTATGACGATTACAGTGTCTTGGATTTGCCAGAAGATTTACCGAAAGATTTGTTAGACCATTTAAAATCGGTTCGCGTCGCAGGTCAGCAATTACGCATCAGTGCTGATCGTGGTGTTGGCGGTAATAGTGGCAACAGCGCAAATGCAGCATACGAAAAACCAGCGTATGAAAAACCAACTAAGCCACGCGCAACACCCGACAGCAAACTCACCGCTGCCGTCGAGCGCGCAGCCTATGCCGACAAGAAAGAAGAGAATCTTGCCGAGCGTTTTGGTGATGCCGCGGATCGTCCAGCCAAATCCAAAAAAGATCGTCCGGCCAAAGTGCAATTACCCGTGCAAAGCTATCGTATTGAAGTCGGTCGTGAGCATGCAGTCACACCGAGCAATATCGTCGGTGCCATCGCCAATGAATCTGGGGTAGAAGCCAAACTGATCGGTCGTATCGATATTTTTGATAGTTACAGCCTGATCGATTTACCACAAGGCATGCCGAAAGAAATCTTAAAGCATCTGAAAACTGTGTGGGTCGCAGGCAAGCAGTTAGACATCAGCGAAGCAAGCGGTGACGGACCAGAGACTTTTCCAAAACCGGCAGCAAAGAAAACTGCTTATGCGGCAGACAAACCTGCTGCGAAGTCAGGATTTAAATCTGAATCCAAACCCGAATCTAAGTCTGCTTTTAAGTCATCAAGTGCAGCCCCTAGACGCGTAGCAGATGGCGGCAAAGCACCGCCCAAATCACCACGCAAGCCGGGGAAATTCGCCTAAATTCTTCCGGTAAAAAACAGTAATCGCGCTTCTAATGCCTATAAAAAAAGCTAACGAGACTCAGTAAGAGCCGCGTTAGCCTTTGGTCTATTCTCGCAGTTTCTGAAATTCTCTACATCAAGTTAAAATTCTTCCCAATCATCTGCCTTGCCAGCGGGCTCTTTTGCGACTTGTCGGGTTTTCGCAGGGTTGCTGATCTTGGTGACATTCGATGCTTTCTTCGGTGCTAGAGTTGCCGCTCTTGTCACTGCTTTCGCTGGTACTACGTTAGCCAGTTTGGGTTTGGTATTTTGTGCTTGCATGCCGTCCAGTTTAAACACACTCACCAGCTGCGCCAGACTGCTAGCTTGATCTTGAAGTGCTTCGGCTGCGGCCGCCGCTTCTTCTACTAATGACGCGTTTTGTTGGGTAACGGTATCCATCTCAGTGATGGCCTGGTTGATCTGCTGAATACCACTCTCTTGCTCTTGCCCCGCGGAGGTGATCTCGCCCATGATATCTGTGACCCGCTTAACACTGGCGACGATCTCGTCCATAGTGGTACCGGCTTGACTAACCAGGACGCTGCCGGTTTCTATCTTCTCGACGGAATCACCGATCAAGGTTTTGATTTCTTTAGCGGCACCAGCTGAGCGTTGTGCCAGGTTGCGCACCTCGCTGGCGACGACCGCAAAGCCGCGCCCTTGTTCGCCGGCTCTGGCGGCTTCCACCGCGGCATTTAAGGCCAGAATATTCGTCTGAAAAGCGATACTGTCAATCACGCCGATGATGTCGACAATTTTCTTGGCGGAGTCATTGATGGACCCCATCGTTGAAACGACTTTCGCCACCACCTCGCCCCCTTTCACCGCCACGTCAGAGGCAGATACGGCCAGCACGTTGGCTTGCCTTGCGTTGTCGCTATTTTGTTTAACGGTCGAGGTCAATTCTTCCATCGAAGATGCGGTTTCTTCCAGCGAACTGGCTTGCTGCTCTGTGCGCGAAGACAAATCCAGATTGCCCGATGCGATTTGGCTGGAGCCAGTCGCAATCGACTCTGTACCTGCCCGCACCTGACCGACAATATTTTGTAAGCTGGCATTCATTTCTTTTAAAGCTTGTAGTAGTTGGCCTGTTTCGTCTTTCGTAACGACATCTATACGACCCGTCAGATCATTCGATGAAATCAGCTTGGCAATGCCCACCGCTTCCGCCAGTGGACGGGTAATACTAACGGTAATAAACCATGCGCCTGCAACGCCTAACAACAAGGCGAGTATGCCTAGACTGATAATCAGCGTGCGACCACTTTTATAATCCTCAATAGATTGTTTGCCTGCTTTGATGACGCTGTTATTTTCAAATTCAACAAATTTTTGTAGTGCGACGACATATGCTACCTACGCTGGTCGCATGCTTTTTAACAGTAGTTCTTTAGCTCCTGCGGTATCGCCCGCGCTGACTAGCTTTAAGAAGTCATCCTCGGACGGGACATAAGCTAAACGGGTCTCGATCACGGTTTGCAGCATCGCCTTCTCATCCGTGGCGGTGACAGTTTTTTGCAATTGATCCAGATATTCTTTACGCGCCCGCTTGTCATCCATGACGGCATCGACTTCTACCTTAATTTTGTCTTGTCCCTCAAGGATCAGCATATTGCGGGTATGACGCGCGGTTTCCATCAAACGGAAAATCCAATTATTCGCCGTCATTAATTTCGGCAAACGCTCCTCGTTGGTGGCGTTGATATCGTCATTCAAGCTGGACAAACGCGACAAACCTACCATCGTGAGTATGGCGAGCAACAACAGTACCAAACCAAAACCTAGTCCCAACCGGGCACCTACTTTTAAATTTGAAAACGTCATGCTCTTCTCCATGTCTATAAAAAATCTGAGTGCGGTGGTGGTGATTGTGGTTGTGATTTATCTAGTTATAGCAGAGTCCCGTTAGTCCAATCATATAAATGATTGTGACCGCCAGGCAAGTAAAAACAAGCTGGCGCTTACAAATCAGTGTGCCTTAATACCAAAATGCAACCTAGGTGTAAGCAGCAATATTTAACGGTTATTATGTAATAAATGGTAACGATTATCTGGTGAGCCATCGTGTGTGCATTACTCGCAGTCATCGCATAGTTGGAATTCATATAATCGCAGCGTTTAGACAAACAAAAACCTGCTAACACTACCAATTTATATAAGCCGATATCACTTATTTCGCCAGCTTACATCGCTGCGTTGATCATCCTAAAATGCTATATTGCTGCATAGAATTTTCTTCACCTGCTGCCTTAAGCGCTACACCATTCTCAGTTCATTTTTGCAACAACATTGACCGATCAATCTCAGGAATAGAAATGTCAGACAAACCCGCCTCAACTGCGACCGCGACCGATCATACCGATCTTCCCACCGATCCTTCTCGTCGGCGCTTATTGCAAGGTGCGGCCGCGGCGGGTGTCGTTGGCAGCCTTCCGATGATGGCCGATGCAGTGACCAAAAAAACGACCAGGATCGTGGCAGGTTCCCTGGATACCAAACTCAAGGCGCATATCAAAAATGTGGTCGTGATTTATCTGGAGAATCGTAGCTTCAATAATTTGTTTGGTAATTTCCCTGGGGTACGTCAGGCTTTGTCCGATGTCCCTGCTGCGACTTTTACGCAAAAGGACAGAGACGGCTCGATTTTGCCAAGTTTGCCCAAGGTCTGGGGTGGCATGGTGCAGCGGGGGCAAAATCTGGGCGGCAAGCAATACCTGATCGCAGAAGACAAAATCAGCGGCTTGCCGAACGCGCCATTCCCTTTAAAAGATGCGGAGGGTTTACCTCTGCCAGAATCAGTGATCACCCGCGACCTGTGGCATTTGTTTTACCAAAACCAGATGCAAATCAATGGCGGTAAAAACGACCAGTTTGTTGCCTGGGCAGATTCTGGCGGCTTGACGATGGGACATTATGGCGAGACCCATAAAAATCTCGATCTCTGGAAAATCGCCCAGCAATATACCTTGTGCGACAACTTCTTTATGGCGGCATTTGGTGGCTCTTATTTAAACCATCAATTCTTAATTTCTGGTCGCACCCCAGAATATTTTGATGCGCCCAACACGCCTGCCAAAAAGAAGATCGCCGTCACCGAAGATGGCATTACCGGCAGCAGATTGGCGGTGGACAAAGATAGTCCCGCGTCCGCCTTAAACGGCAGGCCAAAGTTTGTCAACGATGGTGCGATTACGCCAGACGGCTACGCGGTGAACACCATGGCGCCGCCGTACCAGCCTAGCTATATCAAACCCGCGCCAGGCGGTGACACGGCGGTGGCTGATCCGCAAGACCCGAGTACTTTGCCGCCACAAACTTACAATACCATTGGTGATTTGCTGTCACAAAAAGGCGTTAGCTGGGCCTGGTACGGTGGCGCATGGCAAGTTGCGCTGGAGTATAAAGGTGGTGGAGAAAAACCTAATTTCCAATACCACCATCAGCCATTCAATTACTTTAAACAATTCGCACCGGGAAGCGCTTCACGGGCAGAACATCTGCGCGACGGTGGCTTAGGCGATAGTCCCATTTCTAATAAATTTTTAGCCGACGTGATTGCCGGAAAACTGCCTGCTGTCACTTTCTATAAACCGCAAGGTAATCTCAATATGCATGCGGGTTACTCGGATATTGAATCCGGTGATCAGCATGTTGCCAATGTCATCGAGCATCTGAAAAAAAGTCCGCAATGGAAAGACATGCTGGTAGTCATTACTTTTGATGAAAACGGCGGCTGGTGGGATCACGTCGCACCACCCAAAGGTGATCGCTGGGGGCCAGGTTCCCGCATTCCGGCGATCTTGGTTTCACCTTATGTGAAGAAGGCAAATGTTGATCACAGCTTTTATGATACGACATCCATCCTGAGGTTTATCACGCGCTTGCATGACTTGCCTTTGCTGGAAGGATTGAAGCTACGCAATATTGCGTTTGCAGAGCGAGGCGCATTGCCACCGGGTGATTTAACCGGCGCACTTAGCTTTGTCTAAGCGTGCCCAGAGATTTTTTTGCGATTAAATAGTAGATCGTTTCTATATACTCCCCATTATTTTTATAGAAAATTCCATAATATTCAGTAAATATATGGGCACTTAAAATATACACACTATGAGTATATAATTTATTTTGGATATATTAATGCGCCATACGAGCACATTGTTGCTGATAATGAGGGGACTGAGTAAGTTCAATGATGACTGATGTGCAGGCAAAAAATGTATGATGCCGGGGCGCAGAACGTGGGCGAAATCGTTTTTTTACTTTACGCCTTTGAACTCATTTGTTTTCCACTTGGAAAAGTTTTATTGCTAATAAAACTACAAGTATTTTGCTTTTTTGTGTTTCCTTAACACAAACGTTGAAAAAGATGGATTTTTAAGAAATGCCGTGTTACTAGTATTATTTATACAAAAACAGCTCATGAATCAAGGTATTTAGCGAGGCGCTTTATGACTGACATTCATACACAATTTATTGACCTGTCCGAACTAAAAATCGGGATGTTTGTTTATCTCGATATTGGATGGATGGATCACCCTTTTCCGGTCAGTAGTTTTGAGATCCGGAGTAATGAACAAATTGCCACTTTGCATTCCTTGGGTCTGGAACGCATTCGTTATGCCCCTACCAAAAGTACGCCCGAGCCACGTTTGCCTCAAACCGCACATAGCGATCAGCTAATAACGCCAAGACCTAGCGCCAAAGAGTTAGCCGATTCCAGCAAGCTAGCCAAAAGCCGTAAAAGGCGTGATCTGCTCGCTAACCAACAATCCAGTCTGGTTGCCTGTGAGCGACAGTTTTTACAGGCATCGCAAACTTTTAAACATGTCACCGATACTATCCACGCGCAGCCCCATCTTGCGCGAGAACATACTGAGGCTCTGGTGCGTAGTTTTCTGGGTGAAGTGCTGGGTGAAGGCGAAGCGGCAATCCGGCTATTGTCAGAAAAAGCGGGCGAAAGAACCTCGCTGCATTCTATCAATGTGACCATCATCTCGCTGTTGTTAGGCAAGGCTTTGCATCTGGATAAAGCCGACATGCTGGAGCTGGGCATTGGTGCGCTACTGCATGATATCGGCAAGATGGAATTACCAGACCGCCTGCGCTGGCCGGAGGATCATTTTACCCATGCCGAACGCCAGTTATATCAAGACCATGTACTACATGGAGTGACAATCGGTCGCAAATTAGGTTTATCTACTAACGCGACGCTATTAATCGCGCAACATCATGAGTTCGCGGATGGCAGCGGTTACCCTAGCCATATTCTTGCCGACAAAATATCGCCACTGGCGCGGATTGTCGCGCTGGTCAATCGTTACGATAATTTATGCAACCCTGGCAATCCGGCGCTGGCGATTACGCCGCATGAGGCGCTTTCGCATATTTTTACTCAAAATAAATTCCAATTTCATGCCCCGACTTTAACCGCGTTTATCCGCATGATGGGTATCTACCCGCCCGGCTCCGTCGTGCAGTTGACGGATGATCGTTTTGCGCTGGTCGTGTCGGTCAATTCAGCGCGTCCGATCAAGCCACGGGTGGTGATCCATAATCCTGAGATCCCGCGTGACGATGCTTTAGTGATTAATTTAGATAAAGAAAAAAAACTGGGCATCCATCGCAGCCTCAAGCCCTTACAACTACCTAAGGCCGCTTACGATTATTTGTCGCCACGCAAACGACTATGTTACTTTTTTGAGCGTGGTCGTGAGCTCGAGGAAGCAGGTGCAGAATCATGAGAGCGGCGTCATGAAAACGCATCAGTGGCAAGCCTTGATCGAAGGCATGTTAGAGGCCGTTTTATTGGTCGATCCGATTCAGTTACGCATACTCGCAGCCAACCGTTCGGCGCACGCTCTACTGCATTTAGAGACCGGCAGCCTGATTGACAAACCAGTGGTAGAACTGGCCGCTGCACCAGAGGATTTATTCTTTTGGGAAGACGCCGCCGCAGGCTTGTCAGACAATATATTTTCTGAAACCTTATTGCAGCGCCCTGACGGCAGTACGGTGCAAGTTGAGCGCCGGGTAAGCTTAGTGCATATCGGCCTGGATATCACCATCTATGTAGTCGCAATCCGTGACCATACCAATCAGCGTCAGGTAGAAAACGAGTTAGAAAAACTCATCGCTGAATTGCGTGCCACATTAGAATCTACCGCCGACGGTATTCTGGTAACAGATCTTGATGGCGGCATCCGCAGCTACAATCATTTATTTGCCAAACTCTGGAGTCTGCCGGAAGAACTATTGACTCAGCGTGATGACAATGCAATTTATGCTTGGCTGGATAAATGCATGGTTGATGCCAGTCATTATGGCGAGCGACTGGGTGCCATCAACCGCTCGCCATTGATGGAAGCGACCGACGTGCTGGTGCTGCGTTCTGGCAAAATATTAGAGCGCGTGACTCTGCCGCAATATGCGCGTGGTCGCGCAATTGGCCGGGTGTATTCCTACCGCGACATTACCCAAAGACTGGCAGATGAGGCACGCTTACAACTCGCGGCCAAAGTGTTTGAATCTAGTACTGACGCGATTTTTATCACTGACAGCGACCAAAAAATTATCACGACCAACCCGAGTTTTGAGCAGCTTACCAGCTACTCAGAACAAGAGATGATAGGCAAAACGCCGAGTGATTTTTTTGCTGAAGAGACCAATACCGTTTTAGTCGAACAATTATTAGAAAATCTGGAAACCAAAGGGTTTTGGGAGGGTGAATTGTGGAATCGCCGTAAAAATGGTCATGCCTATTTATGTATGATCTCTCTGGTCAGAGTACAAGACGAGAGCGGCGCGACCATGCATTACATCGGCTTCTTCAAAGACAGGACCGAGACTCACACTGCCAAACAGCGCATAGAAGAGTTAGCGTTTTCGGATGTCTTAACGGGTTTGCCCAATCGTCTGTTATTGGCAGAGCGCATCAAACAATCGATCACTCTAGCCAGCCGCAATAACGGTACATTTGCGCTGTTGTTTTTGGATCTGGATCACTTCAAACAAATCAATGATTCGCTCGGGCACCCCTTTGGTGACCGGGTTTTGATCGATGTGACTGAGCGACTGAAAAAATGTATACGCCAGGTAGACACCGCGTCGCGGCTTGGTGGGGATGAGTTTGTGCTACTGCTGCATCAGGCAGACGCGAATGGTGCAGAAATTTGTGCCAGGCGTGTGCTGGAGGAGCTCAGCGCGCCGTTCACACTGGACGGGATGAATTTTTCCGTCACTTGCAGCATCGGCATCGCGCTATATCCTGATGATGGCACCAACATGGATGATCTGATCAAAAACGCCGACAGCGCCATGTACCATGTGAAGGAAAGAGGGCGCTCGGATTTTCGTTTTTATCAGCGGCAAATGAACATCGGTTTGCTGTCCCGCATGAAAATCGATCATGCGATGCGTCAGGCCCTAGAGCACCAGACTTTCCGTCTGTATTACCAGCCCCTGGTTAATCTGGACAGCGGCAAAATCTTTGGTGCGGAGGCACTGATCCGTTGGCATGATAAAGACTTGGGCGAAGTCAGTCCGGCGCAGTTTATTCCTATTGCAGAAGAAACCGGCGTCATCGTTGCAATCGGTAATTGGGTGCTGACCACCGCCGTTAAACAAGCTGCTTTATGGAACCTGGGCGACCAGCAGATGCGGATTTCTGTCAATGTATCGGCGCTACAATTCCAGCAAAGTGATTTTGTAGAAAACGTCGCAAGAATCCTGGACGAAGCCGGTTTGCCACCGGACCGGATAGAACTGGAACTGACCGAATCGATCTTAATCCGGGATGCAGAAGAAGCCTTGGTCAAGCTCCAGTCTTTGGCTGATTTGGGTGTGAAGATGGCGATTGATGATTTTGGTACGGGCTACTCCAGTCTCAGTTATCTGAAGCGTTTTCCGATCAACAAGCTCAAAATCGACCGCTCATTTGTCATGCATTTACCGGACGACGAGAGCGATGTCGCGATCGTCACCGCCATCATTAGTCTAGCCCATGCGCTTAGACTGAGAGTGATCGCAGAAGGCGTAGAAACCGAAGATCAGCGCAATTTCTTACAAACTATGAACTGCGATGAGCTACAAGGTTATTTATATTCGCCAGCCTTATCCTCACATGATTTTGAGGCCAAGTATTTGCGGAATTGAGCTTGGCGATGTATAACTGGTAGTGGTACGCCATCTGCACCGCGACGTCGACAAGTGTGCTGCACAGGGTAAACGGTGTGCATGGCGCACTTTACTAATCAATATACTCCTCCTATTTTTCATAAAATACGCCGTATCGTCCAGACTTTCTATAGACAATGGATTAATACTCATCAGGAGTATTGACATTACGTTGTATATCAAATACGCCAAACAATCTTATAGTTTTAGTCGCGTTCAGAAAAATTAAGCGAAATTTAGCAAGGCCAGGTAAAAAAATCACATCGCTTTAAAACGCCATGCATAGGCTTGACTGACCTTGAGCTTCTCTTTGGAACCGCGCAGTTCCACAGTAAATTTGCCCATTTCGTCACGGTGTGCTCGGGTGATGGCATCGGCGCGGATGACGATGCTGCGATGAATCTGCCAGAATAATTCCGGGTCTAGACCGTCGATGATTTCTTTAAGAGATTTACGGACATGCGCCTCGTCCTCACTGCTGACCACGCGGGTGTATTTTTCATCTGAACTAAAGAACAGAATTTTTTCCACCGGGAACATCTTGATCGTATCGCCAACGCTGGCGCTGATCCAGCGTATCCGTTCTGCAGCCGGTGTGCGTAAGCGTTTGTCGAGCTCGAGCATCAACTGGCTGACATCGGGGATGGCTTGCTTGCTGGAGAAGCGCTGCTTTAAACGATCAATCGCTTCTTGTAACCGCAATTGTGAAATCGGCTTGAGCAAATAATCAATCGCACCTGCTGAGAATGCTTCTAAGGCATGGTTATCGTATGCGGTGGTGAACACCGCATGGCAGCGCCCTTTGACGGCGTTGGCAACATCGAGGCCGCTCAAGCCCGGCATACGGATATCCAAGAATGCGATATCGGGTGCATGCTCTTGTATTGCTTCCAGCGCATCGGCGCCATGCTCGCATTCGGCAAGAATACGCAACTCTGGCCACTGGTCGGCCAGCATGCGGCGTAATTCTTTCCGGGGTAAATCTTCGTCGTCGGCAATGATGGCGGTGGTGGTCATAATCGTAGTCGTAGTCGTCTATAGAATGATGGCGAGATGTTGAGATGTCGAGTGCAGCGAATAGTCAGAACTTATGCGGACAAAGGTAAAACAATACTGGCGATCACGCCGCCTTCGGGGCCAGCTTTGAGTGTGAGACTGGCGTGCTTGCCGTACATGGATTGCAAACGCTCCTGAATATTGGCCAGACCAATGCCGCTGCCCGATGTGGTGCCACCAAAACCGACGCCGTTATCGGCCACGGACAATTCTAAATATTCTTTGTCATCCTCATGCGCTATCACTTTTGCGGTAACCGTAATATGTGCTGGCCCTATCTTTGGCTCTATGCCGTGTTTGATCGCGTTTTCGACCAGAGAGATCAGCATCAGCGGCGGTAAGGCAGCATCGACCACATCCGACTCTACCGAAAAACTCAGGCGTGGAATCCGCGCCTGCATCAAAGACAGATAAGCCCGCACGGCTTCTAGTTGTTTGGATAAGCGAGCCTGCTCAGCGCTGCCGTCGTTACGCATTTGTGGAATAGTCGCCCGTAAATAATCGACTAGATGATCCACAATTGCGGTGGCCCTGCCGGGTTCCGTCAGAATCGCTGAACGCACGCCGGCCAGTGTATTAAACAAAAAGTGCGGTTCCACTTGCGCCACCAAAACGGATAAGCGCAACTCAGCCTCACGACGTGCCTCTTGCTCGCGCCGCAGTTCTTGCAAACGCAAGGCTTCGACCAGACGTTTGCGCTGGCGGAAGAACAGCCACAGATCAACGCCGCCACCTGCGTAGATCAGAAAACCAGCCGCGGTTAAATTTCCCACAATATCGCCAGCCATGATGGTGGATGAATTGCTGATCCGATCGCTGCTCTCTTTTGGCTTGCCAGTAGTTGCACTAGCCGCACCAGCCGCCGCACCATCGCTTACGCCAGCAGAAAAAGCAGAAGATGTACTTGCAGGTTTATTTTTCGGATGCTCTTTGTCGGTATCTATTTTTGCGTTGGCATCGAGGTAAATGGTGATGTTTCCATCGCCATAGGCAACATATTTTGTCGCGTAGCGTGTGCCATTAAAGACGCCGTAGCTGAAAGCAGCGCCCAACAACAAGGCAAGAATTAATAGGACTACCTCTTTTTTCTCTCGGTAGTTGCGTTGCCTGACCCAGACCGCGGCTAAAGTACCGACCAGATGCAAGCTAAAAAAACTAATCGTAATCGGTATTGCGGCTGTTAAAAATTTGCGCATATCTGAATTGATCATTAAGCCAATCAGAGCGCAAAACAGTAAGGTGGGGATTAACACGCCGAAGCAAGCTTGCATGCGGTAGCGATACCAGGTGCGGGAAAAAACCGGATAGTTACGGGCGCGGGTCAACCAGGTATCACTTTGCAGCGAGACTTCTGACGGCAGCGGTTGGTCTATTTGTCGCTGATGTAAAGCGGATGGAGTTGGTGTCATGGCAGATCCTTACGTAGTGACTGCACTGTAAGGTTAACCCAGAAAAATGGGGAAGAATGCGACAAAACGGGTTTCAGCCGGATGAGTTAATACTGGGCGGTGACGAACGTGACAGGCGCTATCCCTTTTCTGCACTATCTTGAGAGTCCGCATTACGAACAGGACTAGTAACAGAACTAGTAACGGCGTCAGAAGCAGCGTTGGACGCAGTATCGGAAGCAATATCGACAGCAGCATCAGTTGGCTTGCTAGCTTGTTGCTTAGCGATCCGGATAATCGTATTGCGGATCGATGCCAGTACCGCGACTGAGTTAAATGGCTTCACAATAAAGCCTTGCACGCCGCGTTCTTGCGCTGCTTGCAAGGTCGGCGCATCAATTTTTGCCGATACCAGAAAAATTAAAGCTTTTGGTAATTCTGACCGCAAGGTATCGAGCAGGGTTAAGCCTTCTTGATTGGTTTCGCCGATATCAACACAGACGATTTGTGGTTTGAGTTTGGCTATCCGCGCTAACACCGCGGGACTGGTATTGCCGTCCCCCACGATTTCGTGGCCGCCAGTGGTCAATACGGAGCTGAGCAAGTTACGCGCAACTGCCTGGTTATCGAGGATGACGGCTTTTAACATAAAGAGTTTTAGCTTAGATGAGGGAGTAGAAGTAGCATAAATGAAAACCTCTGCTTTGTGCCAAGAGAATGTTGCTGATATATGTTGCCGTCAAATATTTCTTCTACATACTAGATGGGAGTACCATAATTCTAAGCCTTATCGTCCATACATTGTTTGGACAATCGACTATAAATTATAGATACTCCCCCGATATTGCTATATTTTGCCTGGAACTGTATCTCGGTTAAAGCATTTTTAGACGCTCCCGGGCGTCGGCTTAATTGGACTTGGCATTCTTCACATACTTATCTAGCCATTGATCCTGCTCATATAACATTTGCAAAATCGATTCGCGGGCGCGATAAGCGTGGCTCTCGTTTGGCAGCGTCACCAATTTAGCCACTGCGCCCAGACCTTGCAATGCCTGATACATGCGCTCACTTTGTATCGGGAATGTACCCGGATTATTGTCCTGCTCGCCATGGATAAACAGAATAGGGTCTTTGATCTGGTCTGCAAAATTAAATGGTGCCATCGCCTGATAGACCTCTTTCGCATCCCAGAAATTGCGGTCTTCGGATTGGAAGCCAAATGGCGTCAGGCTGCGGTTATAAGCACCAGAACGCGCAACCCCGGCGCGGAACAGTCGGGTATGCGCCAGCAAATTCGCGGTCATAAATGCACCGTAGCTATGGCCGCCAATCGCAATCTTGCTGCGATCTGCCACACCCAGACGCACGACTTCATCCACTGCGGCCTCGGCATCCATTTTCAGTTGCGGCAGATAGGTATCGTTCGGCTCTTGTTTGCCTTCGCCTACAATCGGCATCGCAGGATGATCCAGCACAGTGTAGCCGCGTGCCAGCATGACCTGCGGCCCCCAATAGCTAATCCGGTTGAACTTGTAAGGAGAATCCTTGACCTGCCCGGCCGCTGCCGCAGATTTAAATTCCTCCGGATATGCCCACATCAGCATTGGTCGTGGACCGTCGCGTTTAGCATCATAGCCAGGCGGTAAATACAGCGTTGCCGACAATGCCACGCCATCGGCGCGCTTGTAGTTGATCTGCTGTTTTTGCACCCCTTTAAATTGTGGTGTCGGGTGCGGAAACTGCGTCAATGCGCGTGGTTCGGCAGTCGTACTCAGATCGCGCAGATAAAAATTTGGCCGCTCGTCGGCGCTTTCGCGGCTAGTAATTAGATGTTTGCCAGCGTCATCTAATACGGTCAGCACTTGTTCATAAAACGGTGCGGCAGAGCGCCATAAGCGAGTGGTTTTCTTCGTCGTTAAATCAAAGGTATCGAGGAAGGGACGATCGCCTTCAGGGCTGGCCCCGGTACCCAGCAAGAATAGAGTGTTGCCATCAGCTGCAGTGCGTAAGACCGAGCGGCCAAAATCGTTAATGCGCTTGGACGGATTACCAGGGTCGGCATAACGGTCTTCGGATTTGTACGAGAAGATCAGCTCAGGTTTTGTTTGCTCTGTCTGTCCTGGCTGGACGCGCCAGACGTGCACATCGCGGGTCTTCCACCAATATTCGGTGACCAGCGCCAAGTCATCACGCCCCCATTCCACATCGGCAAAACGGGTCGCCAGGTCTAGTAATTTTTTGGGAGCGCTTTCAGGATTTGTCGCGTCGAATGGTGCCGCTTGCTGAAAAACCGTATCGCGTACTGCAGCCTCTTTATTCGGATCACCATCATCTTGCGCTTCCGCCCAATATAAGGTCGCAGGTTGATCACTACGCCAGCCATAGTTGCGCGGTCCGGTTGCTACAGCATCATTGCCTGGCGGCAGACGGTCACGCAATGGACGCTCCGTCATAGTTTTCAGCTTCTTGCCTTGCATGTCCCACATTTCTACCAATTGTGGAAAGCGGGAAATCGGCAGCATGTTGGAATACGGACGGCGCAATTGCGTCGCCAGGATGTATTTGCCATCGGGTGAGGGTTGCGCGGCTAGCAAAGTCGTGGCGACGCCGATGCGTTGCAGCTCGCCTTTGGTCGTGACGATAGCGAGCTGGCTTTGCAATTGCCAATCTAGCATATCGGCGTCGGCTGGAGATTTCAACATGTCGGGATAAGTCCGGTTTTGTGTGACCTTACCGCCCAGACTTTCTTGCACATTTGGCCCCGTTGGCGCAGTGGGTGCGACAGGTGCTGCAGCTTGCTTGAGCGGATTGACCCGCACCAGCAGTTTTTGCGGCGTATTTGGCGTTGATGAGGATAAGCCACTTAGCCAAGTAAAACCACCACCGGCAACTGCATTTAAGGGTTCTTTAATCAGGCGATGCGCGCTGGCTTTTTCTACATCCAGCAACCACAGTTCTACACCACTATCGCTCCAGCGGCTAAAGGCAATCCAGCGTTCGTCTGCTGACCAGGCAGTATCCGCAATCCGCGGATTATCAGGCAAGCCAGTGACGCTGCGGGTTTTGCCCGTCGCTACGTCAAGCAGCGACATACCGTCACCAAATTCAAACCGGCTGGCAGCACGCATTTTGCTGTTAATACGCAAACCTGCCAGCTTAAGCTCGGGTTGCGCCACATCGGCGATAGATGGCAAACCAGGCAAACTCACCAGCAAGGCCACTTTACGCTGCGGCCCCATTTGGAGAGATGGCCCACGCGGGGCGTCGACTACAGCTTGCAATTCAGCCGCAGGCATTTGATAAGTATTGTTCACGGCAGGACTTTCGGCAGCGCTGACAGCAGACATCATAGCCAGACTCATCAGCGAAGCAAAGATTTTGATCGGTGTAGTACGCATGATGCCCTTTAATAAAACGACTGATTAAAAAAAGATCGTACAAAGGAGGCGAGAACAAAAAAAATCAGTCAGGAAATTGTCTGTAGATTTTTCTGTTGTGATCAATGGCGATTGATTATGCCGTCAGCCCTATCGCTATGCAATCTCAGAGATTGATAGCATCTTAAGAAAATGACCGCTGCTGAAGTAATAGTGACATCAAAGAGCGTCGCAAATAGCGCGCCATTAAGCGTCTAGCGCTGACAGCCGACCAAAACAGAAATGACACATAAAACAACGCCAGACGAATTGATTTATACAAAATACCGAAAAAAATAATGTCTATCTGCAATTTCAGCAAACAAATATCGGTTCTGGCATTAGCCGGACTTTGCCAGACTAGGCACATGGTAAGCTAGCCGCCGAATTGATACCATTCGCTTAAAAAATAAGCAAACCAGGGCCAGCAGATATTTGTCAGGGTTAAACAATATTGAGTGACGGTAGCATGCGAGCTTACTCCCAATCGCATTGAGCAAAATTCAAAAAAGAGCAGGACAAAATCCCTTTTTATCCAAAAACTGATTACGGAGAGTCATTTGAACAAAATTCAAAATCCTGGGGCACACACTATTTTGGGACATCCAGATAGTTTGTTCGTGCTGTTTTTTACAGAAATGTGGGAGCGTTTTTCTTACTATGGCATGCGCGCTTTGCTGGTGCTGTTTTTAGTCACCGAGATTGCTAAAGGCGGCTGGGGCTGGACTCGCGCTGATGCGACGTCGCTGTACGGCTGGTACACAGGCCTAGTGTACTTAACACCGATCTTAGGCGGCTATATTGCAGACAAAATACTCGGCAGTCGTAGAGCGGTAGTGTTAGGTGGCTTCATTATCGCGGCCGGACATGCTTGCTTATTGTTTGATACACCCACCATGTTTTATACGGGTTTAGGCTTAGTTGTTGCCGGTACTGGTTTGTTCAAACCGAATATCTCTGCCATCGTTGGTCAGTTGTATACCAAGGACAATGAGAGTGGTCGCGACGGTGGCTATACCTTGTTCTATATGGGCGTCAATTCTGGTGCTTTCTTCGGTATTTTATTGTGCGGCTATATCGGTGAAAAAATTTCCTGGCCTTTAGGTTTTGGTCTGGCAGGTGCTTTCATGTTGTTAGGCGCTGTACAGTTTTATTTTGCCCAAGGTATTTTTGGCGAAATCGGTCTCTCTAAATCACAACAAACCAGCACGGTCGTGCATGAAGAAGCTGCACCTCATATTGTCGCTGATCGTTTAAAAGCGATTTGTGTGTTCTCTTTCTTCACCATCTTCTTCTGGTTCGCGTTTGAGCAATCTGGCGGTTCTATGACCATTTTTGCAGCCGACTATACTGATCGTTCTTTGATCGGCGCAAGTGGAATGGTTTTCAAAATCATTAATAGTCTGCTTACCGTTATCCCGACCTTGATTTTGTCCTGGTTACTAGTGAAATTATTTGGTGGCACGGCAAAGAAATATCTGATGTCCAATATGCTGCTGGTAGTTTGCATGGCATTGATCTGGTCGCTCGTGATCTGGATGTTGTCTCGTGAATTCTCGCTCGATCAATCGAGTGTCCCAGCGACCTGGTTTGGCGTTTTAAATTCGTTTTTCATCGTTATTCTGGCACCGATGTTTTCTAAAATATGGGAAAAATATTGGAATCCAAGCGGTCCCGTGAAGTTTGGCGTTGGCTTGGTCTTGCTGGGTTTAGGGTTTGCCGCACTGTCTTATGGCTCGGCCAGTATTCCTGCAGGTGCAAAAACAGCCTCTGTCAGTATGGTTTTCTTAATCGTTGCTTACTTGTTTCATACAATGGGCGAGCTCTGTATTTCTCCGGTCGGACTGTCTTACATCAGCAAACTGGCGCCACCGCGCTTACTGGGTTTGATGTTTGGTGTCTGGTACCTGAATACTGCGATCGCGAACAAGCTGGCAGGCGTTACCGGTAGTTATATCGATCATATTTCTGAGACCTACTCGCTGTCGACTTTCTTCCTGATATTCACGATCATTCCTATCACTGCTGGATTGGTATTTATGAGTTTGAATAAATGGATGCGTGCAAAAATGCATGGCATTGAGTAAATCGTACTAAATAGTTGTACCGTCCAATAAAAAAATCCCGCGAAATTTGCGGGATTTTTTTATATCTTTGTAGCGTAAGTGCTAATCCTCCGCCATCCAAAAAAATACGGTCGTGAGCCTTTTGTCGTGGTCTTCACTACCAAAGTAAGCAGTCGCGCTGTGCACCAGATTGGCTTTGTATAAGACCATGCGGTTATAAATATTTTTCAGACGACAATCTTCTTGCCATGCTTGTGGTGGCAAAAAGCGTACCTTGAGCGCATCGAGTAAATTGCGATGTGGTGGAGGGCAAATATTCCCGCTTAAAGTGCCATCGGGATAACGTAGACGGAAGATGCTGGTACCTGCATCCTCGGGCGCATTCGGTGTCAGATAAATGACGGCGGCGTATCTGCAAAAGACGCGACTATCGGTATGGGGCCGTGCACCGCTCTCAGTCGCTCCGACCATTTGCCCAACATTGTGATCCAGCTTTTGCCCATCCGGTGCGGTGGTCACCCAAATCTTATCTTTACCCGTCACCGTTTTAACCCATTGCTCTATCGGTGCCATTTCCTCTGCTGTTAACGCGTCATGCACACGCTTACCTGGCCAGGTTTCTTTGGTGTGGGGGAAACCCAGTTGCCAGTCATGGCGCGTCAAAATCCGCTGGCGTACTGCATCTGGATCAGGCAAGGCATTATCGAGTATCCAGAAGTCGGTTCCCTTTTGCAGCGTGATATACGGTAAAGACGGGCGACTCATCAACATCGTAAGGATTCCTAAAAAGCCTAAAGCGCATACAAGCTTGGATTTACATTGGCTATATCGTGTACATCATCTTACAAACAAAACTCGTCACAGATTAGGCGCTAACCATCGTTCAACTTCATCCTTCGTCACACCACGGCGCGCAGCCATATCCAGTACTTGGTCATCCGCAATCTTACCGACATTAAAATATTTAGATTCTGGATGTGCAAAGTAAAAACCGGATACCGCCGCACCCGGAATCATCGCCCACGATTCGGTGATATACATATCGATTTCTTCGCACTGCATCTGCTTGAACATTTCCGTTTTGACCGTATGCTCGGGACAGGCTGGGTAGCCCGGTGCCGGACGTATACCTTTATAGGATTCTTTAATCAACTCGGCATTGGATAAAGATTCATCCGTTGCATAGCCCCATAAATCTTTCCGAACGCGCTCATGCAGATGTTCTGCAAAGGCTTCTGCCAGACGGTCAGCCAGGGACTTCAGCATAATACTGCTGTAGTCGTCGTGAGCATCTTCAAAACGTTTTTCGTATTTCTCTATGCCTAAGCCGGCGGTAACAGCGAACATGCCGATATAGTCTGCAATGCCACTGTCCTTGGGCGCGATAAAATCGGACAAACATTGGTTAGGACGCTGCACACCTTCAATGATAGGTTTTTCTGTTTGTTGACGAGTACCGTAGTAAGTCAGTGCGACTTGAGTGCGGGTATCGTCGGTATAGATTTCGATGTCGTCATCATTGACTGTGTTGGCAGGGAGTAGTGCAATGACACCGTTGGCACTGAGCCAACGACCATCGATGATTTTCTTCAACATCGCCTGACCTTCGGCAAATACTTTGGTGGCCGCTTCGCCTACGACTTCATCTGTCAGAATTGCGGGGAACGGTCCTGCCAAATCCCAGGTCTGGAAGAACGGACCCCAATCAATGTACTGCGCAATCGTCGCCAGATCATAATTTTTAAAGATACGGCGACCAATAAACTTCGGCTTGACAGGCGCATTAGCACCAACAAAATTGAGCTTCATTTTATTGGCGCGTGCTTGTTTTAACGTGACCATCGGCGTAGCTTTTTTGTTTGCGTGCTGTACGCGAATACGCTCGTAATCGGTAGCCAGATCGTCCATATATTGATCGCGGCTCTCTGGTGTCAGCAGCGATTGCGCGACCGATACTGAGCGTGAAGCATCAGGCACATACACCACTGGGCCATCGTAATTGGGTGCAATTTTTACTGCGGTATGCGCGCGGCTGGTAGTTGCGCCGCCAATCAGCAGCGGTATTTTTAGCATGCGGAAATGAGGGTCGCGTTGCATTTCTTTTGCGACATAGGCCATCTCTTCCAGTGACGGTGTGATCAGGCCAGAGAGGCCGATGATGTCGGCATTTTCTGCTTTGGCTTTAGCTAAAATTTCTGAGCACGGCACCATGACGCCCATGTTGACGACTTCAAAATTATTACATTGCAAAACCACGGTGACGATATTTTTACCAATGTCGTGGACGTCACCTTTGACGGTGGCGATGACAATTTTGCCGCGGGGTTTGTTGTCGCCACTCCGCTTTTTTTCTTCTTCAATATACGGGACTAAATGCGCAACGGCTTGCTTCATAACACGGGCAGATTTAACGACCTGTGGCAAAAACATTTTGCCTTGGCCAAATAAGTCGCCGACGATATTCATGCCGCTCATCAACGGACCTTCGATCACCTGAATTGGTCGTCCTCCAGCATCCATGATTTGTTTACGAGCTTCTTCCGTATCTTCTACTATCCATTGCGTGATGCCGTGCACCATTGCATGCGAGAGGCGTTTTTCTACAGACTCGCTACGCCATTCCAGCGTGGCTTCTTCTTTCTTGCCGCCTGCTTTGAGGGTGGCCGCAATTTCAATCATGCGCTCGGTCGAGTCGTCGCGACGGTTCAGTACCACGTCCTCCACCCGCTCACGCAACTCAGCATCTAGTTCGCTATATACGCCGACCATACCCGCATTGACGATACCCATCGTCATACCTGCCTGGATTGCGTGATACAGGAAAACGGTATGAATCGCTTCACGCGCCGGATCGTTGCCGCGGAAAGAGAAACTCACATTGGACACACCGCCACTGATTTTGGCGCCGGGCAAATTTTGGTGTATCCAGCGCGTCGCGTTGATGAAATCGACTGCGTAATTATTGTGCTCTTCAATACCGGTGGCGACTGCAAAAATGTTGGGGTCAAAGATAATGTCGTAAGGATCAAAATCGATCGTATCGACTAACAACCGATAAGCACGTTCACAGATTTCTATCTTACGATCATAAGTGTCGGCCTGACCTTTTTCATCAAAGGCCATGACGATGACGGCGGCACCATATCGCTTACATAATGTAGCTTGTCGCAAAAACTCGGCTTCGCCTTCTTTCATCGAGATGGAGTTAACGATGGCCTTACCCTGCACACATTTTAGTCCCGCCTCAATCACCGACCATTTAGACGAGTCGATCATGATAGGCACGCGAGCAATATCCGGTTCTGAGGCGATCAGGTTTAAAAAGCGTGTCATGGCAGCGAGCGAATCGAGCATCGCCTCGTCCATATTGATGTCGATGACCTGCGCGCCGTTTTCTACTTGTTGGCGCGCTACCGCTAAGGCTTCGTCGTATTGTTCGTTCAGAATTAGACGGGCAAAGGCTTTAGATCCAGTAACGTTGGTGCGCTCACCTACGTTGACGAACAGAGAATCCTGATCAATCGTAAATGGTTCCAGACCAGACAGCCGCATGCAGTTGGTAATTGCTGGGATTTGACGCGGCGTGATCGGCTTAAGCAACTCTGCAATCGCTTTAATATGTGGCGGTGTCGTACCGCAACAGCCACCAGCAATATTAATGAAGCCACTCTCGGCAAATTCTTTTAACAAGGCGGAAGTGTCAGCAGGTAGCTCGTCAAAGCCGGTGTCACTCATAGGATTGGGTAGACCGGCGTTGGGATAAATACACACAAAAGTGTCTGCAATCTTAGAGAGCTCTTCGGCGTAAGGGCGCATTAAGGTCGCACCTAATGCGCAGTTCAAACCTATCGTTAAAGGCTTGGCATGGCGTACTGAGTTCCAAAACGCAGGTACGGTTTGACCGGACAAAATACGACCTGATGCATCGGTGACAGTGCCTGAAATCATGATCGGCAAGCGGGTACCAGATTCTTCAAAATACTGGTCAATCGCAAATAAAGCGGCCTTGCAATTTAAGGTATCAAAAATAGTTTCAACCAGCAGCACATCTGCGCCACCCGCGACCAAACCACGGGTTTGTTCCAGATAAGCTGCAACCAACTGATCAAAGGTCACATTGCGCGCTGCAGGGTCATTCACATCTGGCGAGATCGACGCCGTCTTGGGTGTGGGGCCGAGGGCGCCTGCGACAAAACGTGGCTTGTCTGCGGTTGAATATTTGTCGCAAGCAGCACGGGCGATTTTGGCGGCGGCAACGTTCATCTCATAAGCCAGATGTGCCATATGGTAATCATCTTGCGCGACAGTGGTAGAGCCGAAGGTATTGGTCTCGATCAGATCGGCGCCGGCGGCGAGATATTGCTCGTGAATTTCTTGAATAATATGCGGTTGGGTTAGTGACAATAATTCGTTATTGCCTTTGACAAATAATTCTCTAACACCTTCCGGACCCGTGAAGTCTTTAAAGCGTTCTCCACGGTAATCCGCCTCAGTCAATTTGTATTGCTGAATCATCGTCCCCATCGCACCATCTAAAATCAGAATGCGTTCTTTCAACAACGCGCGCAGACGTGCTTCGGTAGAGATCGCCGTTATTGCGAGTGAATTTTGGTCAGAAACGACGGGAGAGTTCGCGGTGGTCATGGGAGATGCTCTTTAAAAACAAAAAAACCCGATCAGCTCATACAGACAATGCAGGCGGGATCGGGTGTTCCTTTTAGCTGCACTTATTACGCGCCCGCAATCTGAGTGTCAAATCGGCGCTATTCGGTATAAATTATAGCAGTTTGCGTGCGGAAACCGTTTGCTAGCTTAACTTTGTTGTTTTCAAAAAAAGAGCGCACTACCAAAATCAGTAATGCGCCCAAAAGGGATCGAGACTATAAAACCAACTAAAACTAACTTTTACTACGCGTTACTTTATGGCGAGTGGCAATCAAGCTAGCAGCAATAGAACTTGCCAAAATGCTGCCAATAACTAACAAAGATATTGACGTAGGAATATGGGTCCATTCAACAATCAGCATTTTTATCCCGACGAACATCAACACAAAGGCGAGACCAAATTTCAATAAGTGGAAGCGGTTCGCCATGTCTGCTAGCAAGAAATACAACGCGCGCAGACCCATAATCGCAAAAATGTTAGACGTAAATACGATAAACGGATCGGTAGTTACTGCAAAAATGGCTGGAATTGAATCAACTGCAAAGATGACGTCAGACACTTCAATTAATATTACAACTAACAGCAGTGGAGTAAAAACGCGTTTGCCATTTTCTACTACGCTGAACTTTTCTTTACGGAAGTCCTCAGTAAATGGGATCCATTTCTTCAAAAAGCGCAGGACAGGGTTTGCGTTCAGATCATGTTCTTTTTCTGCTGCGACTAACATACGGAAACCCGTAACCAGCAAAAATACACCGAACAAATATAGTACCCAGGCAAATTGTGTGACTACCCAAGTGCCAGCCAAGATCATCGCGATGCGCATGACGATGGCACCCAATACGCCGTATAACAAGACTTTGCGCTGATATTGCAGCGGTACAGCAAAGTGACCAAAAATCAGCAGAAAGACGAATACGTTATCGACGGACAAGGATTTTTCAATAACGTAACCTGCCAAAAATTCCATTGCTTTAGCATCTGCTACAGCGCGCCCGAAAGTGTCCGTCAAATACATCCATAGGCCAAAGTCAAACAGTAAGGCCAGGCTGACCCATACAGCTGACCAGATAGCAGCTTCTTTTACGCTAACTTTATGTGAACGCGAACCGCCTAGGGCAACTACGTCGAGTACAAGCATGCCCAAGACGAAAGCAATGAAAACTGCCCACATCCAAGGTTGCGCGATACTGTGAATCATTGAATTTCCTATTAAATCGGGTCGGTAGGAGAGGCGGTAGAAGTTATGTGTGGTCTATACAGAGTGCCGTTTGGCTGGGGCATACATTCTTATACAAGATGCGCACCCCAGCTGAACTTTATTCTTTATCGATAAAACCCAATAATTGCAACAGACTCAGGAAAAGGTTAAGGATCGTGACGTATAAGCTAACTGTAGCCATGATGTAATTGGTTTCGCCACCGCGAATGATGTTGCTAGTTTCAAATAAAATCATGCCAGACATGAGCAATACCATCGCAGCAGAGATCGTTAATGACAATGCGGGGATTTGGAAGAAAATTGCGCCCAGACTTGCCACAAAAGCGACCAGCATACCGATCATCAAAAAGCCACCCATAAAGCTAAAATCACGTTTGCTCACCAGCACATACGCAGACAAAGATAAAAAAATAGCGCCCGTCAACCCCATTGCGCTCATCACAATCCCTGCACCGCCTGCCATACCGAGGTAATGGCTGATGATTGGTCCTATGGTCAATCCCATGAAGCCTGTCAGTGCAAAGACAAATAAGATGCCTAAGCCGCTATTTCGGAATTTATTAGTTAGGAATAGCAGACCAAAATAACCAACCAGCGTAATAATCATGCCCGGGCTAGGTAGGGCGAAAGCGATGCTGGCTGCGGCCGTCAGTGCGCTGAATAACAGCGTCATTGAAAGCAGCATATAAGTGTTGCGTAACACTTTGTGGCTAGCATCGACATTGCTGTCGCTGTAATCCACGGTTTGCACGTTGCGTAAGGCGGAACGGTCTAAAATTTTCATGCTTTTCTCCTAAAATGTGGAAAACCTTAAAAGCTAAACTTATTTATTCGGACATTGCCAATACTAACCAAGCGATAATGCCAGTCAGAAAGTAAGTTTTTCGCCTTTTTATACAAGGTGACCAAAGTATAGTGCGCCTCAATTAGTAATAAAAGTCGAATATAATTGATAAATAGTTCGTATAAAACGAAGTGTTTAGAAATATTGTAATCTTAAAATTTATGCAAAACCGCCGCAGTGCCTTGCTGGGACAATTTTGCGTAAGTCCTAAATCTATTCAATTTTTATTGGGTGCGGCCAACGATGACGAGCCTTAATTACAAGCATCTGCATTATTTTTGGGTCGTTGCCAAAGCGGGCAGTATTGCCCGTGCTAGCGAGCAATTGAACCTGACACCACAAACCATCAGCGGTCAAATTAGTTTGTTTGAAGATATTCAAGGCGAGCAATTATTTAAGAAGCAAGGTCGCAATTTGCAATTGACCGAGGCGGGGCGCTTAGTATTGGGTTACGCAGAAGAGATTTTTTCTTTGGGACAAGAGCTGGAAGAAGTATTGCAGCACAGACCAACCGCGCGCACGCTGCAACTGCGTGTTGGCGTGTCAGATGCGGTAGCTAAAGCCGTTGCTTATCGTTTGTTAGAACCTGCCTTAGCGTTACCGCAAACTTTGCGGATCAATTGCCGCGAGGGCAAGCTGGATGTCTTACTTGCTGAGCTGGCTTTGCACAAGCTCGATATTGTGATTACTGATAGCCCGATGCCACCCACGGTCAATGTACGTGGATTTAATCATCAGCTTGGAGAGTGTGGCATTAGTTTTTTTGCGACGGCTGCTCTGGCGCAGCAATATGGCGAGGCATTTCCTGCGTGTTTGCAGGGCGCGCCTATTTTATTGCCCGGAGAAGATTCTGCCTTACGTTCTAAACTGATGTTTTGGCTGAACGAAAAGCAACTACACCCGCGAATTGCCGGAGAATTTGATGATAGCGCTCTGATGAGCGCCTTCGGTCAAGCGGGGGCCGGTTTTTTTGCGGCGCCATCTGCCATTGCTGATATGGTTATACGTCAATACGATGTGCAGCAGGTGGGGCATACTGACGAGATTCGCGAGCAGTTTTATGCGATTTCTGTACAACGCAAATTGACGCATCCGGCAGTATTAGCGATTACCCAAGCGACCCAACAGAATCAAGTTTCTTAATACAAGCGCTTACAACAGTCTCGAAAGTAGTGCGCTTTTATCTGATTTTCCGCCAATGAGTCGTATCTTCTGGTCGGAAAGTTGTGCTTCAATAGACATTGAATTGTTGATCTTATAGATGCTGTAGATACTACAGCCAAGCCGGAAAAATACATGCATAAAGCAGCAAATAACGGCATCACCAAGACGCTCTTCGTTCAACTGCCTTTAGCTATGCTTGTTTGCATTAGCGTTGCATGTAATAAGCCAGCGGAGCAAACGGTAGCTACTAGCAAGCCAGTGCCACAAACCACTATTACCGCTTTAATCTGGGCGCCTGATTGGCCAGAAGAAATGCAGCGTATCGCCGATCAATTCAGCCAGGAAAACCCAACGATCAAAGTCGATGTGCAGTTTATGATCGGTGATTCTGTGGAAGAAAATCTCAAACCAAAAATCGCAGCAGATCATCTTCCCGATATTATTTCTATCAATCCTAACGCCTACGCTGCCAGACTCGCAGATCAGGGAATTTTGATTGACCTTGGTGAGACTACCTCGTGGAATAATATGCTGGACTCATTAAAACCTGACTGGACATCATCCAAACGGCGCTACTATGGTATTTCTGGCGGCGTCGCTGCGACCTTGATGTACTACAACCGGGAGATGTTTGCAAAAGCGGGCATCAGCAAACCACCGGGTAATTTTGAAGAATTCTTAGAGGTCTGCGAGCGCCTTAAAAAAGCGGGTTTCATCCCTATCATGTGGAATGGCGGGTTCCCGAATATGTTGGGTAACGGGCCGTTTAGTTTTGGCTTTGCAAATAATGTCGTCGCCAAAAATCCTGACTGGAAAAACAAAATCGCCCACGGCATGTTGGATTTGAATACGCCAGAAGTTGCGGAGATATTTGAACGGATCAAGCTGGTCGCCGATCGTGGTTATGTCCAACCCAGCTACATGAATACTAATTATGACGACGGCATTAAGCTATTTACTGAGGGTAAAACAGCGATGGCTTTTCATGGTACCTGGGCGGCTGGGTTATTAATGCACGGCAAGGGCTTTACCTCTGGGATTTTTATCCCGCCTTGGAACGATGCTGATCAGACCGTGGTACCTGTGATTGGCAATGAGACGGGGTTTGCCGTATGCGACACACCCAATAAGCAGGCGGCGCTGAAATTTTTAGATTTTATGAATGGTAAGGGATACGCTATTCAGCAGAATAAGCGCCAGAATATTTCTCCATTTAAGAAAACTGAAGGCAAGATTGTCAGTGATCCGCAAATTCTGGATTACATCGCCAAGGTGAGTCAGTATCCGCTGACAGCAAATCCTTATTATTCGTCCTTACCTGCAGAGACAATAGAAATCTTGCATCCCTTGTTGTTAGGTGTATTGTTTGGCAAGAAAACACCGCAGGAGGCAGCCTACGCATTAGATGCCTCCGTCAAAGATGAAGCCAAGAAAAATAATCAATGAATCAGGCAATCCTACATGTCAATACAAGCTAAATTTCGACAGAAAACGTTACTAGAAATGGCTAGTTTACTATGCGCGCGCTACTAGATTTTTTTTCATCAGGATTAAGAAAAATAGAAATCCGATATCGGCTGACGATCTCTTTTATATTGCTGTCGTTATTACCTTTGATTGTTTCTGGTTATATTTCTTATCTCGAATCAAGCAAGGCAATTCAAGACAAGGCAAGGTTATTTTCTACGGAGATAGTCAAGCAGGTATCTAAGAATATCCAATTGCAAATGGGCAGAATAGAAACTGCTAGTGAAGAATTAGTACTCTCCGACCGGGTACAAAATGCGTTAGACAATTATGACGGTGATGATGAGGCTGCTAAAATCACTGCCCGCTCAGATCTAACCAAAGCCTTAATAGAAAAATACGGTTCCTTCACTTATATCAATCAAAAATATTTTTTGGACCGCGAGAATCGTATCCTCGATTCACAAGTATTTTCGCAGTTGGGCAAAGGCGTGGTGGACGTCGTCACTAAAGCGCCATTCATGCATGGTCGCCCGTATTGGTGCACTTACAGTATTTCAGCCGGACAAAAGAGTGTGGTCATGCTGCGGACTATGCATATCAAAGCCAATAATCATCTGGCGGGTACCTTATTCGTGGGCATAAAGCCTTCTTATTTCTCGACTATTTTTGATAACGTTGATTTGGGAAGTAATGCCAATACCTTCGTAGTGAACGGTACAAATGGCGAGTTAATTACCTCGTCGAATAAATCGATCAATATGGTGATTGAGCCGCTACTTCTGGAGCAGGTTGCAGCAAGTCTAAAAAACGGTATTGACACCAACTTTACCTCTTATGCCGATCAAGGCAGCAACACCTATCTTGCTGCTTTTTCCCGCATCCCGAACACGGGCTGGTACGTTATCAGCACGATCCCTTTGCACAACCTGATTGCAGAGGCTGAGTCGGTCAGAAATAAGATGATTTTGATCGGATTGCTGTGTTTTATCTTTGCGATTTTGTTGTCGCTGGTGATCTCGCGCAGTATCGCCATGCCGCTCAAAAAACTAATCGCTATCATGAAAGAAACCGAGACTGGCAACTATCAGATACGCATGACCTATGAAGGCAAAGACGAGATCACCGCGCTCTCTGCCAAGTTCAATGAAATGGCAAGTAAAGTCCATGAAAATAATGAACGGCTAGAAGAGCGCGTCAACGAGCGAACCCGCGATCTGGAACTGGCAAACAGTAAACTCGCTGCCATCAGCGCAACGGATGGGCTGACGGGTATTGCCAACCGTCGTCGCTTTGATGAGGTACTCGCTAGCGAATGGCTGCGAGCTATGCGCAATAAACACCCAATTGCATTGCTGATGCTGGATGTGGATTGGTTTAAAAAATATAACGATCATTATGGTCATCTGGCTGGTGATGAATGCCTGCGCAAAGTATCGAACATATTAAAGTCCAATTCTCGTCGTGCCAGCGATTTGGTGGCCCGCTATGGCGGTGAAGAATTTGTCCTGATTGCCGCAGAAACTGATTTCAGCAGCGCGATGATATTAGCCAATACGATTTGCGAGGCGATCGCCAGCAGCGCTTTGCCACACGCGAGTTCGCACTATGGTTATGTCACGGTAAGCATTGGTGTGGCAGTACTGATTCCAGAAGAAGGGCGCTTGCCCGAAGCTTTGGTAGACAGAGCTGATCACGCTTTATACAGCGCAAAGGCGCTTGGTCGTAATAGAGTTGTTTCGGCTGAATCAAATACTGCTGGGGCGGTATGATTTGAATGGTTTTGCTGCAGCGTTTTTTGCAAATAAAATCCCAGTAAATTAATGAAAATAACGGGAGTATATGTACTTATGTGCCTTATCGTCCAATAAATATATGGACAATAAAATATACAGTATGGAGTATATTAAATAAAAGCAGATGTATCTTAGAGATATTTGGCGGAAATAAACGCCGATCATAATTGCAATGTGAGTCCGGTAGGTCGCTGAGCGCAATACCGATCTCGGGTGGAATGTAAACATCATTGCCGGTTCAAACGCAAGTTCAAATACAGATTCGCGGATTCAAACATCAGCGTCAATTCAGCAGACGCAACAGGTGCAGCGCGGCAGAAAATTAAGCTAAAGTTTTAGCGAGAGAATTGACTGCCGACTTCGATCACAAAGCCCTTGAGAAATTCTGCAACAGGCAAGCGCTTACCGCCGGGTTTTTGTAGCTCGGTCAAACGTAGGCATTGCTCGCCACAGGCAACCACCACACCTTCATGCGCGTTAGCGGCAATGACTCGACCCGCTGGTCTGGTTTCTGTGCCGGATGATGGCTTAACGGCTTCAGCACGCCAAATTTTGATGACACTGCCATTCATATTGGCATGTGCCCCGGGAAAGGGATTGAAGGCACGGATTTTCCTCGCCAAAACATCGGCGGCTAAATTGAAATCTAATGCAGCTTCTTCTTTACTGATTTTGGCAGCATAAGTGACTCCTTGTTCGGGTTGCACCGTTGTTTGTATGGACGCTTGTACTTCCTCTAAAGCCCGCAGCGTTTGTACTATCATTTCGCCGCCAAGTTGCGCCAGTTTGTCATGCAAACTACCGGTGCTGTCATCCGTCGCGATGGCAATACTTTGCATACTCAGCATAGGCCCGGTATCTAGTCCTTCTTCCATCTGCATAATCGTGATGCCGGTCTCGCGATCACCGCTTTCAATCGCGCGATGAATAGGTGCAGCGCCGCGCCAGCGAGGTAAAAGGGACCCGTGAATATTGATGCAGCCTAGTGGTGGGATGCTGAGAGTCGAGCGTGGCAAAATCAAACCATACGCGGCAACCACCATCACATCGTGCTGCGTATTGCGTAACAGATCGTGCGCTTCTTGTGCGATTTCTGGATATTTACCGTCTAGTCGCAAAGAAGTCGGCTGCGCTACCGCAATCCCATGCTGCAGGGCAAACTGCTTGACCGCGGAGGCGTGCAATTGCATGCCACGACCCGCCGGACGGTCCGGTTGGGTCAACACTAATGGGATTTCAAAGCCTGCTGTATGAATGGCTTGTAGTGCAATTGCGGCAAATTCGGGCGTGCCGGCAAAAATGATGCGCATCAACGTGCTTTCGACGATGGATTCCGACCAGTGCGTTGTTCTTCGCGCTCTTCTTTGAGCATTTTTGTTTTGATGCGATTGCGTTTGAGTGGTGACAAATACTCGACAAATACTTTGCCTTTGAGGTGATCCATTTCATGCTGAATGCAAACGGCCAACAAGCCATCAGCGTGGATTTCAAATGGTTTTCCATCGACATCCAAAGCGCGGACTTTGACTTCTGACGGACGTTCAACCCCATCATAAATACCAGGTACTGACAAACAGCCCTCGTCATAGACTTTTTTCTCTGCACTTGCCCAGATAATTTCTGGATTGACGAACACGCGCAAATCGCTATTGGTTTCGGAGGTATCGATTACCACCAATTGTTCGTGCACATCGACTTGAGATGCCGCCAGGCCAACGCCCGGTGCGTCATACATGGTCTCGGCCATATCGGCGGCAAGTTTTTTCAGGCGTTCATCAAAAACGCTGACGGGTTTAGCCACTTTATGCAAACGTGGATCAGGATAACGGAGGATATTTAGTATAGACATAAGACTTTTCACAACAACGAAAGGGCGTTGCAATGCGGTTTTTCTTGCTACTTCAATGATTTATAGGCAAAATTTGATTCACTTTGGCAAGTTGTTACTCGCCTATCTGCTTTACCATCTAGCATCCAGCACCACGCATCGGACAACATTCATGAAAAAGTTTAGCACAATCGCCTTGCTTCTCGCAGTTGCCTTCCCCGCGATAGTCACTTTACCCGTTGCAGCGCAGGATGTTGTCAGCACAGTTCGCACTGGCAAATGTACCTTTTTGCCGGATGCGCCAGATAAGCATGAAGTAATCAAAGGCGATACTTTGTGGGGAATTTCTGGCACATTTTTAAATAATCCTTGGTGCTGGCCAGAAGTATGGGGCATGAATCGTGAAGAGATTCGTAACCCCCACTGGATTTATCCGAACCAAATCGTATATTTCGACCGAGTTAATGGCCGTTTGCGTTTAGGCAATCCAATTAGTGGTGCAGGTTCGGTCAGTACTTTGGCAAATGGTTCTGTAAAACTGCAACCTCAAATCCGCAGCGAATCTTTAGATTTGAATGCAATTACGTCGATCCCGTCTAATCTGATTGAGCCTTTTCTGGTGCAGCCCCTGATAGTAGAAGAGAAGACCCTTTTGAACGCCCCGCGCATCGTAGCTGCCCAAGAAGGGCGCGTCAATATGGCAAAAAATGATAAAGCGTATGTACGCGGTGACTTAAAGGGAGGCACATCCTTCCAGGTGTTCCGGCCGGGCGTACCACTAAAAGATCCAGACACTAAAAAGGTAATTGCTTATGAGGCGGCATTCTTAGGGACGGTCAAGTTGGATCGTGTTGCTAAGACTGCGGATGGTGTGGATACTTTTATCGTCAGTAATTCAAAAGAAGAAATGACTGTCGGTGACCGGCTGGTGCCAGTGCCGCCTATGCCGATTCTAAATTATATGCCACATCCACCCGAGCAGACTGTCAGTGCACGTGTTGTTTCGATTTACGGGGGTGTTAATACGGCGGGACAAAACCAAATTGTCAGCATCAATCGCGGCGCTAATGCAGGTCTCAATCTAGGTACTGTTTTGCAATTATCCCGCTATGGCAAGGTTATACAAGATAAAACAGATAACAAAAATGCGATCCGCTTACCGGATGAGCGATATGGCTCTTTATTTGTTTTTCGCGTTTTCGACAATATTTCTTATGGCTTGATCATGAATGTCACTGACGCTGTTGCTGTGGGTGATGTTGCTAGTTCACCTGAATAAATTGTCAACCTACGACCCAAATATCAAGCAGCAGCAAACAGCAACAAATAACAGCATGTTTGTAACAACGCAAAAGACTGACTTAGCTGACGATACGGACTGGCAGGATTGGCTTCGGCTAGAGCAAACCTCAGGTGTCGGGCCAGAAACTGCCCGTAAGCTGTTGGCCGCATTTGGATTGCCAGCGCAGATTTTTGCAGCAAGCTTCTCTGCGCTGACCCAAGTGGTATCGGAAAAAATTGCACGTGCTTTGCTGCAGGTGCCTTCCGATCAACTTCAACAACAAATCAATCTTACCCAGAATTGGTGCGCATCGCCTGGTAATCAGGTAATGACCTTGGCCGATGCCAATTATCCGCGTGCCTTGCTTGACATCCCTGATCCGCCAATTTTGATTTATGTCAAAGGCCGTGCTGCTTTATTGGATGCGCCAACCATTGCCGTTGTCGGTAGCAGAAATGCAACTACGCAGGGCATCTTAAATGCCGAGCAATTTTCTGAAGCCTTAAGCAAGGCAGGTTTAACAATTAGCTCTGGCATGGCTGCAGGCATTGATGCCGCTGCACATCATGGCGCTCTGCGTGGCGCTGGATCGACCGTGGCTGTGGTTGGTACTGGCGCCGATATTGTTTATCCGGCACGCAATCGCAGCCTTGCGCACTTGATTGCTGATGGTGGTTGTATTGTCAGTGAATATGCGCTTGGCATGCCAGCGATTGCCTCTAACTTTCCGCGCCGTAACCGGATTATTTCTGGCTTGGCAAAGGGGGTATTAGTCATTGAGGCAGCCGCGCAGTCAGGTTCATTGATCACCGCGCGCATGGCGGCAGAACAAGGGCGTGATGTATTTGCTATTCCTGGCTCGATTCATTCACCTTTGGCTAAGGGCTGCCATCAACTGATTAAGCAAGGTGCAAAATTAGTCGATAACGCGCAGGATATTTTGGATGAGTTGGGATTTTTGCCACTATTTTCAAGCGGTGTCGGTAGCCGTGATCGGTCGCTAGCTAATTCGCTTGCCCCAAACTTCGTACAAAATGCAGTAAGAGCCGATGTAAATGTCAGCGTGTCGGCCGCCGACAGCGAATTATTAATTGCGATTGGCTACGATCCCGTGCACATCGATATGCTGGCTGAGCGTGTAGATATGGATGCGGGAAGCCTGAGCGCACAATTATTATCATTAGAGTTGGACGGGCATATTGAGCAGCTCGCTGGCGCCATGATTAAACGCCTGGGGTAATTTTGCGTAACTTCTATAATTCCTAAAACTAAAATAGCCATTAAAAATTGGGGAGTATCGTCAAAATCTGGCATATTGAACAGGTAATACATGGATATGTTAGAATACTACTACCTAGTATATATAATAAGGCAAGTTTCGCAGTGATTTTGTATCATTGATGATGCAAAAAAGCAGTAACGCAGGACTTGTCTCGAATTCTCCTTGAGGCTACAGTAACGGCATGTTCGATATTCTTGTATACCTCTATGAAACCTACTACCGCCCTGACGCATGTCCGGACACGGTAGCTTTGGCTAAAAAACTTTCCGCAGTCGGCTTTGAAGAAGATGAAATTTCCGAAGCGCTGGACTGGCTCACCGTTCTGGCCGACACAACGAACGAAATCGATAAGCAGACCGAATCTGATGTTCTCGCATCTAAGGGTTTCCGTATCTACGCCGAGCGCGAAATTGCAGTTTTGGGTACGCCAGCCATGGGTTTTTTGCAATTTCTGGAATCCGCTGGCCTGATGAACTCACAACAGCGGGAGATCGTGATTGAGCGTGCTCTGGCAATTAACGAGTCTCCTGTTCCTTTGGATAAGCTCAAGGTCATCGTTCTGATGATGCTCTGGAGTCAGGGCAAAGAACCGGATATGCTCATGTTTGACGAATTGCTATTATCCGACGAAGAGAGCGAACCTCGCTTGTTGCACTAAGTTCACTAAAGCACTGTCATCGCTTGTTTTGTGGTAAAAAACATATCTCGATTGCAGTTTTTCATCGATCACGTTTATTATTCGCGCTTAATATGCCTTGTGTGCATGGGTTTGCGCTATCTTGTTGCAGCGGCGCAAGCAAATTTAGGCTAGGCTTGCGCTGCATTGAGACGAATTAAGTTTTTACTTTACCCTTTAGTGATTAATCAGTATCTGTTTAGCATGCACCGATTCAGCCAGTCTCTGATATAGAGACTCCAAAGAAACGATAGAGAAATAACACCATGACCAAAACCCTCATCATTGCCGAGAAGCCCTCAGTCGCAAATGACATCGCCAAAACTTTGGGCGGCTTTACTAAACATGATGATTATTTTGAGTCGGACGATTATGTATTGTCATCGGCGGTCGGCCATTTGCTAGAAATCACAGTACCAGAAGAATATGATGTTAAGCGTGGCAAATGGAGTTTCGCCCACCTGCCGATGATCCCGCCGCACTTCGCACTGAATCCTATCGCCAAGACCGAATCGCGCTTAAAGGTGTTGAATAAACTCATCAAGCGTAAAGATGTTACTGCTCTTATCAACGCATGCGATGCGGGTCGTGAAGGAGAGTTAATTTTCCGCTTGATTGCGCAGCATGCCAAAGCCAAACAACCAGTAAGTCGTTTGTGGTTGCAATCTATGACGCCAGCATCTATCCGCGATGGCTTTAAAAAGCTACGTACAGATGAAGACATGATGCCGCTGGCGGATGCCGCGCGTTGCCGCTCTGAGGCTGACTGGCTGATCGGTATTAATGGCACTCGCGCCATGACGGCATTCAATTCTAAAGAGGGCGGTTTTTATCTCACCACAGTAGGTCGCGTACAAACGCCAACCTTGTCGATTGTGGTAGAGCGCGAAGAAAAAATTAAGAAGTTTGTTTCTCGTGATTTTTGGGAAGTCCGTGCAGAATTTATTTGCGCCGCGGGTATTTATGAAGGGCGCTGGTTAGATCATCAATTCAAAAAAGATGAGCATGACCCAGAGAAAAAAGCCGAGCGTTTATGGAGCAAAGCAGCGGCAGAGTCGATTGTCGCTGCTTGCAGAAATAAACAAGGCAATGTTAGTGAAGAATCTAAACCAGCGACACAAATGGCGCCGGCATTATTCGACTTGACCAGCTTGCAGCGTGAAGCGAACTCTCGTTTCGGTTTCTCTGCCAAGAATACACTTGGATTAGCGCAAGCGCTGTATGAAAAACATAAGGTGCTGACATACCCGCGTACTGATTCCCGTCACTTGCCGGAAGATTATTTAGATACGGTAAAGCAAACGCTCGAAACGGTCTCGGAAAACAATAACTATTACCAGTTCGCCGCCCAGATCTTGAATAGTAATTGGGTCAAGCCGAATAAGCGGATATTTGATAACGCCAAAATCAGTGATCACTTTGCGATTATTCCAACTAGCCAAGCGCCAAAAAATTTGTCCGAGCCAGAGCAAAAGTTATATGACTTAGTGACACGTCGCTTTATGTCCGTATTCTTCCCCGCGGCAGAATTCCAAGTCACGACTCGTATTACAGAAGTGTCTGGCTATCAGTTTAAGACCGAAGGCAAGGTCATGACCAACCCTGGTTGGTTAGCTATTTATGGCAAAGAGGCACAAGACGATAATGACCCGGAAAATAAAGGCAATTTAGTTGCTGTTGCTAAGGGTGAAAAAGTCAAAACAGAAAAAATCACAGCTAACGGCTTAGTTACTAAACCACCTGCTCGCTACACTGAAGCCACGTTGTTGTCGGCGATGGAGGGTGCAGGTAAATTGGTTGACGATGGTGATTTGCGTGAGGCAATGGCTGGTAAAGGTTTGGGTACGCCAGCTACTCGTGCTGCCACTATCGAGGGGCTGATTAACGAAAAATATTTACTGCGCGAAGGCCGTGAGATGATGCCGACCGCCAAGGCGTTTCAGCTAATGACGCTGCTGCGCGGACTTGGTGTTGATGAATTGACTTCGCCAGAATTGACAGGTGAATGGGAATACAAGCTCTCGCAAATGGAGCGCGGTAAAATCAGTCGCGAAGAATTCATGCGCGAAATTGCCCAAATGACGCAAGTGATCGTCAAGCGCGCCAAGGAATATAACAACGATACAATCCCCGGCGACTACGCCACGCTGCACACACCATGCCCGAATTGTGGCGGCATAGTTAAAGAAAACTATCGCCGCTTTGCTTGTACCAAGTGCGAGTTCTCTATGAGTAAAACACCTGGCAGCCGTCAATTTGAGGTCGCCGAGGTAGAAGAGGTTTTAAGTAAGCGAGAAATTGGTCCCTTGCAAGGATTTCGCTCAAAAATGGGCAGACCATTCGCCGCGATCCTAAAAATTGTACGTGATGAAGAACACAATAACTTCAAGCTTGAATTTGACTTCGGTCAAAATCAGGATGATGAAAATGCTGAGCCTGTTGATTTTACTGGCCAAACTGCTCTCGGACCTTGTCCTAAATGTGGCAGCGATGTGTATGAAATGGGCTTATCTTATACCTGTGAAAAAACCGTTGCCAAACCTAAGGCGTGCGATTTCCGCAGCGGACGTATTATTTTGCAGCAAGAAATTTTACCGGAGCAAATGGCAAAACTATTAAACGACGGTAAAACTGATTTGCTACCTGGTTTTATTTCCCAGCGCACTCGTCGTCCGTTTAAGGCGTTCTTGGTGCGCGGCAAAGATGGCAAAGTCAGTTTTGAGTTTGAAGAGCGCAAAGCTAAAGTGCCTGTTAAGGCAAAAGCGACCAGCAATACTGAAGGTGCGTCAGTAAAAGTACCAGCAAAAATCGCGAAAACAGCCACAAAAGCAGTAAGAAAAATAGTTGTAAATAAAAAGAAAGCTGCCTAAAAAAGCGTAAATAAACCAAATATGTGTTTTTGATTATTCTCTACATACTATTAAATAATCTCAATACATAGGATAAGTATCGCGCGCGCATAAATTTTTTTATGTGCGCGCTTTTCATTGTTCTTTGCGCTCACAGCAAAAGACTTATTTGGTCGAGCGGATCGAACTTAGTATTTATTTGCCCTAATTTGTTTCGTGGCTTGTTTCTGAAAATAATTAGGAAGCTACTTGCCAAAGGGAGGGGATGTTTGCTATAGTTCGGCTCCCGTCGAGAGGCGGGGAAATAGAGGTAGAAAGACAGTGAAACACGAGAAGTGAGTACGGTAGTTTGAAGGCAGAGAATTGAACAAGATCAGGTAGAAGAAACCGGATGGGATTTAAAAGGAAGCTTCAAAATAGGTATTGACGGAAAGCGGTAAGTGGTTCATAATCTTGCTTCTTTGCTGCTGACAAACAAAACGCTTTGTCAGAAAGTAGAGAGAAAAGAGTGGTTGATTCGCAAGAATCCTAGTCTTTTAAAGCGACACAGAATACAGATCTTTAACAATTAACAGTCAATAAATGTGGGCACTTGATAGAAGGCACCGTGATTTAATTTATTAGATCATGATACTTAAAAAATATCAAATGTTCGCAAAAGTAATAAATAGGATATCTCGCAAGAGATAGCCTGTCAGTTATTTGAGTGAGCGACACTGTTCGAAAGAACAGAGTTCAGCAATGAACAAAAACAGAGA